>DATLNN010000377.1:0-4951 GCA_035536695.1 Pyrinomonadaceae bacterium
GTCGTACCGGGGCGTCGAGGTATTCGAACAGTTCGTCCGAGATCCGAGCGGCAATCTCGGCGCCGTAGCCGTATGAGATCGGGTCTTCGTGGGCGACGATCACTCGCGAGGTCTTCTTGACGGACTCGGCGATGGCTTCCCAATCGTATGGGACCAGCGTGCGCAGATCGATGATCTCGACCGAGGTGCCCTGCTGTTCGAGACGTTTAGCGGCCTGGTTCGAACGCTCGACCAGCGCTCCAAACGTGATGATCGAAACATCCTGCCCCTCGCGTACCTTTCGGGCCTTGCCGAAGGGTATAAGAAATTCGCTCGAGGGGTATTGGGATTTGTTATAGACCTGACGGTACAGGTGCTTATGCTCGAGGAACATGACCGGGTCGTCGCAGCGAATAGCGGTCCGCAACAATCCGTTCGCGTCCAGCGCCGTTGACGGGTAAACGATCATCAGGCCGGGCGTATGCGAAAAGAGCGTTGTGCCTGACTGAGAATGGTAGACCGCGCCGCCTTTCAAATAACCGCCGACTGGCACCCGAATGACCATCGGGCATTTTGTATCGCCATCGGAACGCCAACGCGTCACCGCGACCTCGTTGCGGATCTGGTGAAACGCCGGAAATATGTAGTCGAAAAACTGGATCTCAACTACCGGTTTTAGGCCGCGTATCGCCATGCCGACAGCGCGGCCGATGATATTCGCCTCGGCCAGCGGAGAATTAAATACGCGCGTACCCCCAAATTTGCGCTGCAGGTTCGCTGTTACCTTGAAGACGCCTCCCTTGCCTTTGACACGGTCAAGATATTCTTCGCGTGATGCGTCCGCCACGTCCTGGCCAAAGACGACGATCCGCTCGTCACGCTCCATTTCCTCGTGCATGCAGCGGTTGATCAGATCGACCATCGTACCCGCGTTGCCGCTCAGCTCCGCGCCGTCCTCTGTGTCGAACAAATGGCGGTCCGTCGGGTCAATGTCGGGCGAGAAGACATTTCGGTACGCCGAGTCAGGTGCCGGCTGTGGCGTCTCGATAGCGATATCGGCTGCCTTGGTGATCTCCGCGTCGACCTCTTTTCTCAAGGCTTCGAGCTGCTCGGAGGATGCGATGCCGTCCGTCATCAAGAACTCGGCAAACGTCTTGATCGGGTCAATGTCGGCGTCTGCCTGGCGTTCCTCTTCCGGACGATACAGCTTTTCGTCGTCCGATAAAGAATGAGAATAAGGGCGGATCACCCTCGCATGAACGAAAGCCGGGCCTTTGCGTTCGCGACAATATTCGACGGCCCGTTTGAAGGTTTCATAGCTCTCGAGCACGTCCGTTCCGTCGCATTTCTGTATGTAAAGATCTGGAAAACCGGCGACAAGCTTTGAAATATCGCCGCCGGCAGTGCCCACCTCGACCGGCGTCGAGATCGCGTAGCCGTTGTCCTCGACGACGAAGATAACCGGAAGTTTCAAGTTCGATGCCGTGTTGAGAGCTTCCCACCACTCGCCCTCGCTCGTGGTACCGTCGCCGACGGACATGTAAACAACTTCATCCTTTTGAAAGCCGACGACCTTATCCTGCAGGCTCGTAATGAAAGAGGCACGATATGCCGCCTCGGCCGCGCCGACCGAGTGCAGCGCCTGCGTTCCGGTACACGATGACTGCGACGGCACATTGAGATCCTTATGTCCCCAGTGCGACGGCATCTGCCGCCCATGCGAATTTGGGTCCTTCTCGGCGCCGACGGCCGACCAAAGCATTTCCTGAGCTGTCATTCCGAGCCCGAGCATGAGCGCCCTGTCGCGATAATAGGGGAAAAACCAGTCATATGCGGGCTTCATCGCCAGAGCCGCCGCCGCGAGCACGGCCTCATGTCCCGCACCGGAGATCTGAAAAAAGATCTTGTTCTGCCCCTTTAGCTGGATCTCTTTGTCATCGATCCGCCGCGACATGTACATTGTCCGGTAGAGGCCTATGAGCGTTTCGTTATCGAGCCCGTGGTGATCCCAAGCCGTTTTTGCCGAGTCTCTCGGGACACTTGGAGTAAGCGCCTTTGCGGTTTTTTGTGTCTTTTCTACTTCGACGTAACCGTCGGCCTCGGTCGTCTTAGGCCGCTCGGCCACTACGCTTTTTCCATTCTTTCCCGCCGCCCTGGAAGTTTTTGTATCCACTTTCTTCGTTCCGGTCCCCATTTTTCGATAGATCCTATTTATAACAGTTATAGAGCAAAGGTAACCTTTAAAGATAGCAAATCCGGGGTTTGCGGGCAATTTGGGTGATCGCGATGGCCGTTTCACACAAAGCCGCGGAGAGCAAAGGGGCCAGAGCTACCCTCTCTTTCTCAGGCAATGCGACACGTGCCGCGGATCATTTATCAGTGATTGTTTTCCCTAGCCCCGCGCGCGCCACTCGTCAAGCAACGCTTCCGCCGCGAGCCGGCCCGAGACCACCGCCCCTTCCATGCTGCAGATGAGCGCTTGTTTTGTGTAATCGCCGGCCAGAGCCAGGCCCGGTGTCTCAGTGCGCTGGTTTGGGCGTTTCGCCTCGCTGCCGGGTTCGAGCAGATAGAATTCCGACGGATGCCTGACGATCGCCGCGTTTGTCACCCGGTCCGCGACGTCGATACCCTGGCGCTTTAGGTCGTCCACTACCGCAGCAATTATTTCCTTGTCGCTCTTTTTGAGAAAAGGTTCGACGGGCGTCAAGAACGTCGAGATACGCCCGCTCGATCTTTCGAACGTCGTGTGCGATTGTTCGGCAAATGTGCCGAGTATCGAATTCGGGCCAAAGATCATATGGTCTTCGTCTAACCCCGGACTGTCTAGCTCGAGCTGGACGGCGATACCGGACATATCGGGGAGCGACATTAGCTTCGCCAGTTCGTCATCATCGGGATCGGTGGAGCCGAAGGTAGCTTCGATTATCTTTTTCGCCGGGGCGATCTGAGTGGCAAGGACGACGCGCGCGGTCGGAATTTCCTCGCCACCTGCAATGACTCCCGCTAACCGGCCATCCTCGATCACCAACTCCTCTACGCTCGTTCCGGTGCGGATCTCGCCGCCTCTCTCGCGAATCGCTTCCGCCAGAGGTTTGGCCATTACATCGGTCATGCCTCCGCGGAATATTGCGATCCGGCTAGCATACGATCGCTTGGTACCGGCCCATGAAAGGGCAAAGAAGGGGTACGCGCTATACCGTTCCGATGGGAGGAAAAAGAGCCCTGAAGACAAGGAAAAGATGACCGTGTTGATCACATTTTCGCTGACACCGTGCTGCCGGGCGTATTCGGCGACCGAGAGCTTATCGAGCGAATCAGGATCAGTAAGAAACCGCGCCGTGCCCGCGACCAGGAATTTGACCAGCCCTAGCTTGTCTGACCATGAGAGAATTTCACTATTGCCGAGAGCACCGCGAAGCGTAAGTAAAGGGCGGTGAAACAGCGACGCACCAAAGCGGCCGCTCCGCCGCCGTTTTTTCGGGTCTGAGTTTTTATCGCCGCCCTCGGCGACGCGTATTTCAAGCTCGTCCTGATAGATGAAAACGTCGTCGAGATCGATGCCGGCACGTTCCAGTAGTTTCGGAAACTCTTTGTAAAAGCCGACGAACTTGTGGATGCCGGACTCGACATCCATCTCCTTCTCATGCCAGTTCGATGTACGCCCGCCGACCTGATCCGCAGCCTCGAGAACGAGCACCTTTAAGTCGCGCTCGACCAGCTCAAATGCAGCCGATAGCCCGGCGAGCCCGGCACCGATGACGATCGCATCATGTTTGGTGGTCATGGTAAACCTGTCAGTCAGAACATCTTATGGCACATTCCTCCGTCCGACTGTTTGATGTATTACCAAATATCAATCTATCCAGATCGCCGGATTTCGTCAAAACGTGCGGCATTACGGCTTCGGGGCCTCAGAAGCTTTCAAAACCCATCCATTCGGATCGACGACCGGTGGAGTTCCCGAAAACGGTATCCGCGCCTTGCCGTCTTCGAAGGCCACGCGTTTTGGGCTGCCGGCGATGATGACGTCGACGGGCATTCGAAACGGCATGTTGTTCGGCGTTTCCCATTGGAGGTTGAGAACGCCGCCTGTTACCTCGCTGACCAGCTTTGGCAGCTTGGGCTGGCGGAGATACAGGTTAAAGAACCAGTCGAGCTCCATCTTCGACTCAGCCTCGGCAATTGTCAGGAAATCGTCTGTGTTGACGAGCCGTCCCTGGCGGCCGTCGGTCCAGGTTTCCATTTCTTTGGTGGGATATGCCATCCGGCGAAGCGATCTGAAGAAAGCGTCGTCGCCGATGAGGTATCTGAGCGTGTGAAGGACATAGGCGCCCTTGCCGTAGATGTCGCCGTCCGATTTCAGGTAATCAGGTTCGGCCATATATACCTGATAGGCGATCTTTGATTCACGCGGGGCGACCGGCTGCATGTTGCGAAAGGCTTTGGCCCGCTTCTTCATTGCCTCAAAATACGCCTCCTTCCCCTTTGTCTCTTCGACCCACAGCGTGTCCATGAATGACTGGAAGCCCTCATGGATCCAGAAATCGCGCCAGTCCGAGGCAGTCACGAGATTGGCCCACCATTCGTGGCCAAATTCGTGCAGCATAAGCCAGTCAAAGCCGTCGGGGGCAAATTTGTACTTGTTGCCGTAGGCGATGTGAGTCGAATGCTCCATGCCAAGATGCGGCGTCTCGACAATGCCGAGCTTTTGCGACCGGAAAGGGAATGGCCCAAGGTATTTCTCGAGAAAGGCGTTGTATTTCTTTGTTTCCTCGATCAGCTTCGCGCCCTTATCGTAATTCTCGCGCAGGATGTAGAACTTTATCGGGATCATATCGCCGCTGACGCTTTTGACGCTGTCCTCGATCAGGCGGTACGGCGCTGCGTTAAAGACGAGCGAATAGTTTGCGATCGGATTCGTCATTCGCCAGTTATAGGTAGACGTGGCGTCGCTGTTTTTGACGGACCCCTC
>DATLNN010000378.1:0-4444 GCA_035536695.1 Pyrinomonadaceae bacterium
ATAAGGAAAATATATCGCAAAAGATCCGATATTGAAAGAATATGATGAGAGGAAATGGATGCGAGTTGTCACGCGCGCTTTGATTCCGTTCTGTTTTGCAATTCCCATAAACAGGCCTGCTTTAAGAAAGCGTGGTGTGCCGCGAATTTGGCGATGAAAAAGCCCGGCAGCCCATCAAAGAATCCGAGTTTCAGGATGTACGTCGAAAAAAAAGCGAGGGGCGCCGCAGCCGCGATCTTGAGGAGAGAGGTCGTTTTCCCATCCATCACCATCTGGCGGGCGGCGAGAGGCGCATATCGCTCGCCTATCATGCGATGATGGTCAAGGACGCTGTCGACAGTATAATGCAGAATATCGCCCTTAAGCCGCCCGGCTTTCCCAGGAGCGGCAAGCTTTACTGATTCATGGACCAATGCAGCGCTCCACCGCCCATGACGCCTGTCGAAAAGCCGTAGCTGCCAGTCTGGATACCAGCCCGAATGCCTGATCGGCCGACCCAGGTAGAGCGACAGGCGCGGGATGCGATATCCGGAAACGCCCTCATCGCCGCCCGCGTCACGGATCGCCTCGATCTCGGCGCGCAGAGCGTCCGAGACCCGCTCGTCGGCGTCAAGGCTGAAGATCCAGTCGTGTGATGCGGCCTCGGCCGCGAACTGCTTTTGCTGAGAGAAACCCGGCCACGCTCGAACGATCACCTTCGCTCCCAGTTCGCCGGCGATCTCACGTGTCCGGTCCGTGCTCTCCGAATCGAGGACGATCACCTCGTCGGCCCACGCAACGGACCGAATAGCATCAGCGATCTGCGCCTCTTCGTTTCCGGCTATGATTACGGCTGAAATCTTCACAGAGTGAATTCTCGCAGAATTTCTGCGCATTCGTTAGCTCGCGGTGCAAGGGCATCAACCTCATACAGGTGTGTGATAAATTATATTCTTAGCACTTAGCTGCGCGTAATAGTGTTTATGAAGTTTTCGCGTCACCTCGCGTTCGTGTTGTGTTTGAGCGTACTCGCATCGGCTTCTTCTGTCGCTGCGGCCACAAAGGACGAGTGGGTACAGGTCCGATCGAAGAATTTCTTTCTTATTGGCAATGCGTCCGAGAAGGAAATTCGGCAGGTTGGCAAACGGCTGGAGCAATTTCGAGAGACGTTCCGGCTGCTTTTTCGATCGACCGATCTGAGTGGATCGCGGCCCACTAATGTTGTCGTGTTTAAGAGCGATTCGGCGTACAAGCCATTTAAGCCAAAACGTGCGGATGGCAAGCTGGACACGGAGATCGCGGGATATTTTCAGCCCGGCGAGGATGTCAACTACATTACCCTCTCGGCGGGCGACAAAGAAACCTTCCGGACGATCTTTCACGAATACATTCACTCCATTATTGAAACAAACTTCGGCCGATCGGACGTTCCGCAGTGGTTCAACGAGGGGCTTGCCGAGTATTACACAACGTTTGAGATCGCGGACGACCAGAAGGCCAAGCTCGGGCTGCCCCAGACCGGGCACCTCGCGCTTTTGCAGCAAAGCAAGCTGATGCCCCTGGATATGCTTCTCAATACGAGCAACCAACAGCTTCGCCAGAGCGGCGGGCATTCGCGCAGCATTTTCTACGCTCAGTCATGGGCGCTCGTTCATCACATTATCCAGAGTGGCAGATCGGCGGCCCTCGATGATTATCTTAAGCAAGTTATCGGCGGCGCTCGATCGAAAGAGGCGTTTGAGAGGGCTTTTCAGACCACATACTTAAGAATGGAAAGCGATCTACGCCGTTATGTCGCGCGGAGCACTTATAAGTACCACGAGGTCGCCTTTCAGAACAAACTCGTTTATGACACGGAAATGACAGCTTCGCCCCTAGCCGAAGCCGAAGCCAATGCATACCTCGGCGACCTGCTTTATCATACAAATCGGGTCGATGACGCCGAGGCTTTCTTGCTGGCCGCGCTACGGCTCCAGCCCGATTCGAGCCTGGCCAACATCGCGCTCGGGATGGTGAAGCTCAGGCAAAGAAAATTTGACGAGGCCAGAAAGTTGTTCGAGAGATCGATCGCCGGCGATCCCCAAAATCACATCGCTTATTATCAGTACGCATTCCTGTTAAACCGTGAGGCGCGAGACGAATTTGGATTCGTCGACCGCTTCGAACCGACAATTGCTGCGAAAATGCGGCGGGCCTTGAAAAAAGCTATTGCGATCAAACCAGATTTTACTGAAAGCTACGAGCTGCTCGCCTTCGTTGCGCTGGTGAACAACGATGAACTTGACGAGGCGGCGGGTCTGCTTGCTGCGGCTATTAAGGCCCAACCCGGAAACCAGCGGTACTTGCTTCGCCTCGCGGAAATACAGGCTCGACAAAACAAACTGGACGAGGCTACAGCATCCGCCGAAAAGATAGCAGCAACGGCTGACGACCCAGAAATAAGGAGCCGGGCAGACGATCTGCTGAATAAAATTAGGCAGACGAGGGAGTTATTCCAACAGATCGCGGCCCGTACGAATCCGTACGCCGCTGTCGGCAGGCCGCCCAGGTTGGTGCGACGGATCGAGAACGTTCCCGAGCCGTCCGCCGCCGAAATGGCGAGGATGCGCGAAGATGCGATCCTTCGCTCGACAAACGAGGCGCTCCGCGTACCTCTGGACGGCGAACGGAGACTCGTCGGACGCTTCGAGAAGATCACCTGTGAAGGCGGCTCGGTGGCCTACGACGTCAGGACGCCGACCGAAACCATTACTCTGACCAGCACGGATTTTCATACGCTCGCCCTGAGCACGCTCGATCCGTCCGCAGTTAAGGTCGAGGTCGGCTGCGCCGCCAATCTTCGCGCATTTAAAGCCGTGATCACATACAAGCCTGCCATCGTCGCGAAATCGGGAGGGGTCGGCGAGCTCGTGGCCGCCGATTTTGTACCCGCCAATTTTCGATTAATGACCGACGAGGAAATGGATGCCGGAACACTGGTTATTTATGACGAGCCCCGACAGCGGTCGCCCGGCCCCGGAGGGCACGGTACGACTGACACCGAAATTGCTTCGGAAAAAAGGGCAATGATCCTGGGCGCGATGAAAGACGCCCTGCGAAAGCCGGGCGAAGGGGAGTCGCGTGAGATAGGTTTTCTCGAGAAGATCGAATGTTCGGAAAAAGGCAATTTGTTTCACATTCGTACCCAAGCCAAAACACTCCGGCTTGGCAACTCGCGATTGAACGGCTTATTCATCAAAGTGTTCACCCCTGACTTAGGCGCTGCGCCCATTACCTGCGGCATCAAGCCGATCGAATTCCCCGCGGTGTTTATCTACGCTGTCAACCCAAAACCCAAAGCCAACGCTGACGGCGAGCTAGTCTCGCTCGAATTTATGCCCAAATCGTTCGTTTTGGATTGACCGTCGGTGACTCGAGCGGAAGCGTCTCGCTTCCCAGAGAGCGAGCGTAGCGATGCTCGCCCACACACATGAAAGTCTGGATCACATCGTGAACGCCTTCGAGGGCTCGGCAGGGCAAGCGAGACGTTTGCTCTCCGGTGAGCACTATTTCAGGTCAGGCACCGGCGAAACAACCTGTACGTTGTTTGCGCGAAATGCGGTCGAGGTCGCTCGCTGGAGGTCGGCAATTGCTTTGCTGTGATCGGTTTCGGCGCGGATCTCGGCGTTTCTGGCGTTTGTAAGAGCATTTTCGCGTTGAAAGAGTATGAACGTGGTGGAGCGGCCCGCCTCGTACAGTTTGCGTTCGCCGTCGAGCTGTATCTCGGCATTTTCGCGAGCGCGGCGAGCCGTGGCGACCCGCTGACGCGTTGTCTCAACCGCCTGGACGGCATTCCGCACCTCGGCGATCACCGTCTGTTCCTGACCGCGAGTTTGGGCGTCAAGCTGCTCGGCCTGAATGCGGGCGCCGTCGAGATTGGCCTTTGCCGTACGGTTTCTCAAAGGAAACGAGATCGTTACGCCAAGAGTAAAATTCGGGGCGTCAGAGCGAAAGATATTTGCCAACGAACGGTTGAATCCTCCCGCCAGGAATGATGGCGTGCCAGGCACAACTATCTGCGTTTGGGCGATCTGCTGATTTGGCGGAAGCAGCAAGTTGAGACGCTGCCGGAGAAGCTCTTCGTTGCCAAAAAACTGTGGCACCACGACTGAGTCAGTGGACGCACCGCCACGCGAAAGCCCATCGAGCGAGAACGTTGTGTTGAGATCGATCTGCGGCTTGGTTTGGTTCTTAAAGAATCTGATGTCCTCGGCGTTTATCTCCTTCTGCAGCTTGAGGCGGCGGAGCTCGAAGCGATTATCAAGCGCGTCTCGAAGCGCGGTGTCCATATTTATCGGGTCAGGCGTGACGACCGGTGCGTCGGTTGGCACAAATGTCTGTGACCATTCACCCGACAGCGGGTCGCGAAGCACTAGCTCTTTCAGCGCATTCTCAAATATCGATACTTGCTGAGTGGCGAGTAGCA
>DATLNN010000379.1:0-6553 GCA_035536695.1 Pyrinomonadaceae bacterium
CGAATGGCTCGCGCGCAACGGTTTTGACGCCCGCTATGGTGCCCGCCCAATGTCGCGGCTCATTCACGAAAAGGTCAAGCAACCCCTGGCCAATGAGATGCTCTTTGGCAAGTTGACCGATGGCGGCAGTGTGGTCGTCGATGCCCGGGACGAGGAATTGGTGTTAGATCTCTCATTAGAAAGATCGCAGCGAATAGAGGCAGACTCCCTACCGGTCGTGTTTCCGCCTTATGAAAACCGCGGTCCGCGCGTTGATGTGGGCGCACTACGTTTACTTGCTTCTGCTGCCGACGCTTGCGGTCGTCTCAGCGCAGATGATGTTTCCAGCGGACGATCTCTATCAGGTCCTGCTGATCGTCGGTTTTCCTCCCGTCTTAATGTATACGCTTTTTCTGGCGAACGGCTATGCGCTGCCGGATTCGCTGCCGATCGCGCTTATCGTAACCCTTGCCATTCCTTTGCAGCTGGCCCTGAGTGTTTTCCTCTTTGGCGGCGGCAGCATTTGGCTATTCTTTGCCGAAAGCGCGGCGGTTGAGATCAATTCATTTATGATCGGGACGCTTTCATCCGCTTTTATTATCAGGAGGACGGAGTTAGGGAGCGGCGGCTTTTTGCTGCTATTGGCTCTTGCTCTTGTCCTCTTCGGCGGCGGGTTTGTGTCTTACATACTTTTCGTTTATTGGGGCTACGGTGGACTGTCGCCGTGGCTGATACTATTCGCCACTTCATTTGCGGTTGGCGTATGGGAATATGCACAGGTGTATAAGAAGGTCGTCGCTTTCAGCCGTAAAACAAAGTCGCCGGAAACGATCGTGATGAAATTTGACGCATCTTTTCTGACAAGGCTTTTTGGCCTAAAAGACGATGTGCCAATGATATCGCCGTTCAGGTCGGCAGAGACGGAAATGAGCAAGCCAGTACTCATTTTTGGTTTCACCGCGATGTTCATGCCACTTGTGGTCGGAATGATCGTTGCGGTTGCACTTGGAATGCCGTGAAAACTGACGTCCTCATCATAGGTGCCGGGCCGACCGGGCTTGCCTTGGCATGCCAGCTAATTCGCTACGGGGTCGAGTTTGTCATCATCGATAAAAAGGAAACCACCACGCCGTATTCGAAAGCGGTCGGCGTCCAGGCCCGCACGCTTGAGATATACGAGCAGATGGGGTTGGCGGACGAGCTGGTCGCGCTCGGAACGATAGCCGAACGGACGAGGCTGTTTGCCGGCGGCAAGCTTCGCGGCGAGGCTCAATTCTCGGAACTGGGTAAAGGACTCAGCCCGTACCCTTTTGTACTGATCGTGGAGCAGGGAAAACACGAAAAGCTACTCTATGACCACATCCGATCGCACGGCCACGACGTCCAATGGCAGGCCGAATTGCTCACCTTCGAGCAGGCCGAACATGAGGTGAACGCCGAGATCCGCGATGCTCACGGCGGCGCCCGGACCATCACTGCAAAATACATGGTCGGCGGTGACGGGGCGAAAAGCCCGGTCCGCCGCGCGCTTGGCCTCGAGTTTTCCGGCTCCACCTTTGACCGAATGTTCTATGTCGCCGATGTGGACATAGACTGGGAATTTGGCCACGACGCGCTGCAAGTGTTTTTGATGAAAAACTCGCTGCTTGCCTTTTTTCCCATGACGGGGGAGAAGCAGTATCGAATCGTCGGCACTTTCCCCGAAGGGTTTGCCAAAGACGAGGGCGAGGTTCTCTATGATGAGATCGAAGAGCAGATAAAGACCGACTCCGAGGTCGAACTCGATATCACTAAGGTCAATTGGTTTTCTACGTATCGAGTGCACACGCGTCATGTCGATAAGTTTTCGGTCGGCCGCGTTTTTCTCGCAGGCGACTCGGCCCATATCCACTCGCCTGCGGGCGGCCAGGGTATGAATACAGGCATACAGGATGGCTACAACCTTGCGTGGAAGCTGTCGTTCGTCCTGCGCGGCGATGCGAGCGATATATTGTTGTCGACCTATAACGAAGAGCGTCTGCCGATCGCACGCCTGTTGACACGGACCACAGACCGGTTTTTTGGCCTCGTAGCCGATCCGAGCCCTTTGTTGGCGTTCGCCCGAATATGGGTATTTCCATATATTGCCAGCTTCCTCTTCAGTCTAGAGGTGGTCAAACGATTTGTTTTTCCCCGTATTTCGCAGATCATGATCAATTATCGCGGCCGGGCGCTGAGTCGGGAAAGCGGAAAGTTCTCTGTGCACGCCGGTGATCGAATGCCGTATTTTCTGATCGACGGCGAAAGCGTCTACGACGGAATGCGAGACGCGAAGTTTCATTTGATAGCTTTCGGAGATGAGGTGCCTGAGGTGTCCATTCCTGACGAGATGCTTGATCGAGGTGAGATTCCCATAACTCCCGAAGTTATTCGCATATTTGGAACGGACCAGCCCTTTCTACTGCTGGTCAGGCCCGACAATTACATTGGGCTGATCTCGAACGACATGTCGGTCGAAATGATCAGCGCGTACTTTGAAGAAGCTGTCACATCCTGAAGCCGCTCGAGCAGAGGAATTTATATGAATTGCCTCCAGCTTTAGTTGGAGGTTAGTGAAAAAAAAGATTTCCGGCTTTAGCCGAACTGCTGCTCGAGCGGCATCTGGTTACGGCGATTTTGGCTAAAGCGTGGAGAAATCGCTTCTCGAAATAATTCGGCTAAAGCCGCTTTGTTTGTTAGACATGACCTCCGGCTGAAGCCGGAGGCAATTCAAAAAACCAGTTTCGGACGAATTATATAGCCAGATTTTTGCGGCTGATGAGGCGCCTGTCCAGATCACCAAGTGCCGCAAACGCGATGCGGTCGGTCGTAAAGAATTCGCGCGCCCTGTTAAGGCAGTCACCGGTCGTGACGCTATCTATTTTCTGCAGCGTTTCGGCCACAGGGATCTGTCGGCCGTGGACCATCTCGGCCTGCGCGAGTGTGGCCGCTCGGCCCGCCGAGTCTTCGAGCGACATCAGGATCGAGGCAACGCTTTGCTCTTTGGCGAGGCCGAGCTCGTCATCGGTTATTCCGTTCGAAACAATATTACGCATCTCGGTGATTACGAGAGATGTGACCTCGCTTACCTGTTCGTGAGAGGTGCCGGCAAAGACGGAGAACAGCCCGCAGTCCTGATACATAATGGCCGAGGCGCCAACGCTGTATGCAAGCCCGCGTTCCTCGCGGACCTTCTGCCACAACCGACTCGACGTCCCGCCGCCGATGATGTTTGCGAGCAGATCAGCGGCATACCGGCGCTCATCGATTGCCGATACCAGGGGAGTCGCGATAATTAGGTGCGCCTGTTCGAGATTCGTGTTCTGTTTGATCGTTATCGGGGCCGCGAGAACGGGAGCCGCTGTTTCGAGTCCCCGCTTTAGCGGGCCATTCGCCGCGCCAGGCCCGCTAAAGCTGGGACTCAGAACTTCAGCCGCGAGGCCGACGATCTCATCATGCGAGACATTTCCGGCGGCGGCGATGATAAGGTTTCTCGGGCTAAAGGTCTGCTGGTGGTAGCCGCGTGTTACATCGGCGGTGAAGCTTCTGACGGTCTTCGGCGTTCCGGCAATGGACAACCCGAGCGGGTGGCCGGGAAAAAACGCCTCGCTGAATATCTCGCCCAGATATTCCTCAGGCGAGTCTTCGATCATCTTCATCTCCTCGATGATCACTCGCTGCTCTGATTTGAGATCGGCCGCGTCAAATCGCGGCTCAAACAGTACATCTGAGACCAGATCGAACGCCCGCGGCAGATGCTCGTCGATGACCTTGATGGCAAACCCGGTCTCCTCGTGCGTTGTGAACGCGTCGAAGTTTCCGCCCAGACGGTCCTGTTCGATCGCTATATCCAGCGTTGAGCGTTTCTTTGTTCCCTTGAAAACGGTGTGCTCGATGAAGTGCGATATCCCGTTTAGCTCGGCGGGCTCGTGGCGTGAGCCCGTACGAAAAAAGAACCCGAGCGTTGCCGAGCGCACGCCCGCCATACGGTCAGTCAGAACGACCAGGCCATTATCGAAACGAGATTCATTGATATCTTCTTTCATCGGCGAAAAGAGTAGAGACTAGCACTTTCGCTAATGAATTGGAATCTGTGCGCAAGCCCGCGCGTAAGCAAGGGCGAAACTAGCAACTTGAGTGTTTCGCCCTTGCTTACGCGCGGGCTTGTGCAATGATTTGTGTAATTCGTGGTTCCTCTTCACTTTTTCCAGCGGCGGGTTTACACAGCCGCCCAGCTCTTCGGTGCTTCTACTGTACATCCCTCGTACGCTCGATCAACTCCTGCGTGTTCTTGGGTATCTGAGAAAAGAAATCATAACCGGTCAGATACTCGACTGCATCCACGGTCACACGATACGGGCGCCACGGGTCGTTTTGGTTTAGCGGAAGCTGATTAGGAACGATCAAGCCAAACGCTCGCGTAGCGCGTGATGAGGCACGCTGGAGGTCGTCCGTGCCGTTTGGCAGTATCAGGACTACCTTCCATGTAGCTGATGGCACGACGATACGATTCTGCTGCGTCATCCCGATCGTGCCGATGTTTCCTACCGGCCCGGCGACGACGAAGATCTCATTGCCCTGGCCAGCCAAAGTCCGCAAATAGACCTCAAAATCCTCCCAGGGCCCCTGATTATTCGCCGGGATCTGCGGGACCATGTTCGTCATCAGAAACGTGGCCGAATTGTTCGCGATCGTATTCGTCCGGTCACCCGACGGGACCATATGCCCGCGGTCATAGACCGGTTCAGAGTAATCCTGAGGCGTGACCTGATACCAGCCGGCCGGCAGCGCCGGGTCGGGGCGAAAATCGTCCTGCCGTTCGACCGTCCCTATCCAGCTGCTGTCGAGCCTCCATGCAACCCAGTTCGGTGTTGCTTTTGACCGGTTGTACGAGAGCGAATACTGAGGCTTATGCATCAGATAGTTATTCTCGTTCGCCACGTCGGCGGTCGCGCCCGACGGGTTGCCGAGGTTGAGCGGGTCTTCATTCGGTACAGCGGCATCGACCAGTATGCTTTGAGTCAGGTTGACGGTCCGCCCCTGTGCGTCCGAGGCGACCGCCGTTACGATACGTGAACCGCCCGGCGTTCCAGCCGGGAAGGTAACGGTGATAGAAAAAACACCATCCCCAGCGGTTACATCGCCATTTGTTCCATTGTCAAAGAAAGGCTGTGACCCCGGTCCCCCAACATTTGACAGGTCGCCGACGACCGTTATACCAGTACTCAGGGGGTTGGTCGCCGGCGACGTCGTTACAGTTATCAGTGTGGTGCCCGGCGGAGCGATAGTCGTCGGGTTGGCGTTGATCGCCGCAAAAAGCGTAGTCCCGGCTGTACCACATACGACCGGTGTGGTCGACGCGTTTCGCGGAGCCGAGCCTATGGCGGTCGCAAAATCCGCTGCGTTGTTGTCCGTGTCCTGACAGCCCTGCTGCAAGCGAATTTTGCTGTTCGAGTTTCCCGGCGCCGTCGTTCGCGTGCCCTCAAAGAAGATGTTCGATCCGGTACCCCATCCGACGGCGTCGATCACCACACCGCTATTCACGGCGCCGCGGCGTATCGCCAATCCGCCCGCCGCCGCTGCCAATCCGCACTGGCATGTCGCATTTACATAAGTAAAATTGGGCGTGACAGAACCGGTATATGCATTCGAGGCGATCAGGTAATATCCGCCCGGCGGTATGATCGTCGATGCCGTCCACGCGGCAAAATTCACGTCATTGACGCCGTTGTCCGAGCGGTATACGAGCCGGTAGCCGTTCAGATCTACGGGGGCAGAACTCGTATTGTGAAGTTCGGTGAATTCGTCGTTGGCGTTCGAGGTGCCGCCGGCCTGGAATTGGCTGATAACCAGATCGGGCGACGCCATCCGGGCCTCGACCGCGGCCGGCTCGCTCCCAAAAGCAACCAGTCCGATAACCACGGCCAACAGCGCGATGTAAAGCTTCGTCATTAAATATCCTCAGGCAGCGTTCGGGTGCGGTAAACTTAATTTTTACCACACTTTGATGCAGGAACTGATCTGGTCCGATGTATGTATAACCGTGTCAAAGATCCCCGGATTGGAAGCGGCAAACTGGAAGGCGAGCGTCTCGCGCGCCAGCCGGAGTCTTCGACGGCCCGCTGGCGAGCGCCCCGCGAGTTCTCTCCAGTCAGAATGTATGCAGCCTGCTTGAGCCGCGGTTGTGCATTCTGACGGCGATTGAGACGGCGTCGATCTGGTCGTCGTGGGAGCCTGATGGGAAAGAGCAGGCTTCGTCGATGAAGTCCTGGTTCCAGCCGCCGCGTACGAGATGGACGCGTCCCTCTTCGGCGAGGGCTATCCAGGGTAGGGCTCGGGTTATCTTGTCTCCTTTGACCGCAACACCTCGGATGGTGCGTCCCCTGATGCTGGCGTCTCGCCTGAGGTCCTGGATAACGGCGTGGCCGTTTGCCGAGAGCTCGACGCCGTGTTCGGTGTCTGGTTCGTCGAGTATGCGTCCCCGAATGAATCGGCGCTGGTGCGGGTACTCCATGCGAGAGCGAAATCCGCCGTCGATGTACATGCTGCCCTCTCG
>DATLNN010000380.1:0-2539 GCA_035536695.1 Pyrinomonadaceae bacterium
CCGCGGCAGGTCTGAACGGCCGCCACCTGTTTCGGATTTCGAATGTCCGAGATATCAAAGATCCTGATGCCGCGGAAACGGTCTTTTTCAGCCACCGGGCCCTGCGGCGCGGCCTGACCCGCCGGCGGGGCCGGTGGTGCCGGGAAGCCGTGCTCGCCGCAATCGATGCGGCCGTTAGGCATTTCGACCGACATGAACATCAGGTTCTTGTAAACAGACACATCGCCCTGCCCGCCAGGACAAAGCATTGATGTCACCAGCTTGGCTTTTGCGGGATCGGAGATGTCATAGATATTCATCCCATAAAAGTTGCCGAGAAACAGGTGATTGCCTTGAAACGCCAGGTCCGAGTTGGCAAACGCCAGCCCGGCGAACGTCATCTTGATCGCCGCCGGGATCTGGGCAGGGTTTCCGACGCCCAGCGAAGTGAGAGCTTTCTCCACTTTCGGGCTGTTCGGGTCTACGCCGAGCTGGAATGCCTCGGGTTTTTTGAGCAGCGATACGAGGCGTATGCCCAATGCGGTTTCGCCCGCGTCAAACAAGCCCGCGGACAATTTTGAACGCGGATCGTTCGTGTTTGCTCCGGTCATACCCTCGGGCATGACAAACGGACTCGGTGTCGGGGTTTGCCCTATTACGGCTGAGGCCAGCAAAACGCCCAAAAGTGTGACGAACAAAGGACGGCTAGTAACAGTTTGTAGTTTCATGATTCTCTATTTTACGGGGATCTCCCCCAGCATGTTTCGCATTATATTGATCTCGGCCCGCTGGCCGGTGTCCACATCGGTCGCGAAATTGAAAAGTTCCGCATCCTGGCCCGCTCCCGCTGTCGCGTGAAGCTCTTTCACCATCACCAGCGCTCCCTCGTGATGCTGTATCATACCCGCCAAAAACAACCGGTCAAATTCCGCACCCCTTGCTTTTTTTAGCTCGGCAATTTGCTTACGGCTTAGCATGCCCGGCATCAGCATCTCGTGTTCGGCCGTTGAATGACCGTGTGAGTGGTCCGCGGGCATCGCGGCCATCTTCATCTCGATCGGCTCACCTCGCGTCTCGAGCCAACGCCTCATGAAATTCATCTCATCAAGCTGTGAAGCGCTGATGCGGGCGCCCAGTCGGCGGATGTTCTTATTCTCTGTACGCGCCTCGATGAGGTCAGTCATCTCAACCGCTTGGGAATGGTGGTGGATCATCCCCTGCATAAACTCGACGTCCTTCTGAGAACGTTCGGTCAAACGAGCCCGGGTCGTTGCAGGAAGAGTCTTGGTGGGCTGGCCGGGCGCACCCGGCCGAACCACATTCGGTTGGACAGGTTCTTGCTGAGCGACTGCACCCGAAACCGCCGCGGTTAAGAGCACACTGCAAAGCAGAACGCGAGCCATGCGCGATCGCAAACCTGACTGATCACACTGCTCAGAAAACGGGATCATCAAATTCTCTCCGCCAATAGTACTTCCTTGATTTTGATGCCTGACGGCATATGCTCGTTGTTCAAAAAGCTGTCCTCGATGATTAAGCACGCTGACACCTAGTTCAATACTGAATCAACTCCTGAACCGCCTTCTCCACATCCTCGCTTTGCGGGAGTATGAAGTCCTCCACCTGCGGGGCATAGGCGACGAACGTGTCGGTGGCTCCTACGCGTCGTACCGGGGCGTCGAGGTATTCGAACAGTTCGTCCGAGATCCGAGCGGCAATCTCGGCGCCGTAGCCGTATGAGATCGGGTCTTCGTGGGCGACGATAACGCGCGCGGTCTTCTTGACGGATTCGGCGATCGCTTCCCAGTCGTATGGGACCAGCGTGCGCAAATCGATGATCTCGACGGATATGCCCTGCTGTTCCAGACGTTTAGCGGCTTGGTTCGAGCGTTCGACCAACGCACCAAACGTGATGATCGAAACATCGTTCCCCTCGCGTACCTTTCGGGCCTTGCCGAAGGGTATCAGGAACTCATTCGAGGGGTATTGCGATTTGTTATAGACCTGGCGGTACAGGTGTTTGTGCTCGAGGAACAGGACCGGATCGTCACAGCGGATAGCCGTCCTGAGCAAGCCGTTAGCATCAAGAGCCGTCGAGGGATAGGCGATCATCAGGCCCGGCGTGTGCGAAAACAGCGTCGTTCCCGATTGAGAATGGTAAACCGCACCGCCTTTGAGGTAACCGCCGACCGGCACGCGAATGACCATCGGGCATTTTGTGTCGCCGTCCGAACGCCAGCGCGTGACCGCGACCTCGTTGCGTATCTGGTGAAACGCCGGGAATATGTAGTCGAAAAACTGAATCTCCACGACCGGTTTCAGGCCGCGTATCGCCATGCCGACGGCCCGTCCAATGATATTGGCCTCGGCCAGGGGCGAGTTAAAAACGCGCGTGCCGCCGAATTTTCGCTGAAGGTTGGCAGTTACCTTGAAGACGCCACCCTTGCCTTTGACACGGTCAAGATATTCTTCGCGTGATGCGTCCGCCACGTCCTGGCCAAAGACGACGATCCGCTCGTCACGCTCCATTTCCTCGTGCATGCAGCGGTTGATCAGATCG
>DATLNN010000381.1:0-3552 GCA_035536695.1 Pyrinomonadaceae bacterium
CGAGACCTCGCGCGTCACGAGGCGCACGCTGCTCTTCTTCGCAGGGATCGTTACTTGTGCCGCGGCTCCGCAAGTGGTCGCCCACAGTAGGGCCAGCGCGAGCGCCGGGGAAACGTTCAGCTTCTTACTCATTGCTTTTCTCTCCTTGTAAGAAAGCTCATGACCGAGCGCTCCCCTGGCGATGCGCCGACAGAGTCTCAGCCGAGAGCCGCGCGTAGCATCAGGTACGCGCCGAAGATGATGCAAGTGCCGCCGGCGAGCATCGTCGTTCGCGAATAGCTGCGAAGGATGAGCGAGTCTCCGGCGCGGCTGTGGACGAACCGGTTGATGCGCTTGGCAAAGGCGTTGGCCCTGGCCTTTGAAGGCACGGAGGTAAACCCCGCAGGCCCATCCGCGGTTTCGAGCATCACGTCGTAGCTGAGGCCATCCCCGGAATGTTCGTACACTCGCGCCACGCGCAAGGTCTCCAGCCGGAATGTCGTGACCGACCCGCGCCCAGTAAGGCTGAGATACCTGGTCAGCGTGCAGATGTTTTGCGCGCGGTCGCAATGCAGCGTCCCGTCGCGCCCCAACATGACGAGGAACGCGACTCCCAACGCGAGGATTAGCAGCCCGGCCCACGCCTGCTGCCAACCCTCACTTAGCTCAGTGATGACGAACCCGTTGAAGAGAATGAACAGCGCGACACCGGTGAGGAGAATGACGGTCGCCTTGATCTGTGAATTTTTCCCGTTCATAGATCGAATCATTTTCGAATCCATATCGAAAACTCGCTCGTTTCCATAAACCACGCCTCCCAGGCCAAAATTACGTCGTTCTATGGATAAAACGTATGGTAAACAATGTGGCCTAATACTGTAAATACTTTTATTCGGGGCACATTTCCGTTGTGTGACGTACTGGACCGATGCGGCTGTGTATTTTGTCGATTTTCGTCGTAAGATTCAGTCTCGACAACGTTCAAATCTCCATTTGGCGTAGTTTGATAACACTCCGACGGATCGTTCGCGGTCGCGTTAGGGTTTTAAGGAACCGCCTCGCGCCATAATGTGCAAACCCCTGCCTTTTGCCTTAATGCAGGATGCGACGATACAAATACGACGGGCCCACGGTGACCGCCGTTCGACCTCGCGAGTTCAACCCTGCGGGGCATTACGCCAGGCTGGCGAGCACCTGCGGACAGTGGTCGGCATTGTTGTCGCGGTTCTAAACAAAGCGGAAGGGTTCAAGGTTCAGGCGCCGGCGTCCTGCGTCTTGAAGAGATAGTAGACCGTACCCCCAGACAGGTTTGAGTAACGCACTACAATCCAAGCAAACGTGTGATGAAATGATCCGACTTTACATCCAGGAGGGCTAAACGCTTAAACAGGTAGGAGATCGTTTTGGGAATTACCAAACAAGCCGTCCGCGCGACTCGACAAACTATTGGCGGAGCGCGAAGGGCCGATTGGGTGTCCGTTGGATGGAGCGAGACCGTTTTAAAAGTTCGTGCCCTATCGAAGGGAATTCCGTCCCGAGAACGTAAGGATTATGAACCCATAAATCCGACCGCCCCGGCAAGACGGTCTGTTGCATATTCTTGCAATTTAAAAGAAGAGCCAGAAGTTAATTGACAACCAGCCCCCCTTAATATCTGGTGATCCGAGAAGGACTCGAACCTTCGACCCAATGGTTAAAAGCCATTTGCTCTACCGACTGAGCTATCGGACCACAATGTTCAATATTACAATGCGAGATACCGAATGCACAATCCGGCCACCGGCTTGGTCAATTTTTAGCATCGCCGCCGCCATCCGAAACATCGAGCTGCATCCTGATGTTAGCCCTTGCGTATTGGGAATTCGGATCGAGCGGGACCTCCTGAAATCCGAACTTCCGATAAAGGCCTATCGCGGCGGCCTGCTTGGTGTTCGACTCAAGGATGATTGTCGGTACCCCGTGCTGACGTGAATGATCGATGCACGCCTGCATAAGTTTATCGCCTATGCCCCGCCCCCGAAAGGTCGGGTCAACGGCCATTTTGGTCAGCTCGAATGCATCGGCACCCATCGGGATAAGAGCAACGGTGCCGGCGACCGAGCCCTCCGAGATCGCGAAGAATATCTGCCCGTCGGCCTCGATTATTTTGTCAGGATGATCGAGAACCTCGCGGTCGTGGGGCTCGATCCCATAGGTATCGCCGATCCACTGATAGTTAAGATCGGCGAACTGCTTCGCAAATCGGGCGTCAAACTCTATGATCTCAACCGGTCCCATTTACTCGCTGAACCAGGCCTCCATTACAGAGTCCTTCAGAATGATCGTCTGGTCGCGCTCGGGCCCGGTCGAGATCAAGCCTATCTCGACGCCGATCTGATCGGAGAGGAATCGGACGTAATCCTGGGCTTTGGGCGGCAAACTATCGAACTCGGTGGTTCCTACCGTGTCGGCCACCCAGCCCGGCAACGTCTCATAGATGGGTTTTATCTGACGGAGTTCAGACGACACGGCCGGAAACGTGTCGACACGCTTGCCGTCGATCTCATAGCCGACACAGACCTTGATCTCGTCTAGAGCGTCGAGTACGTCGAGTTTGGTCAGTGCGACCGAGTCAAAACCGTTCAATTCGGCGGCATAACGCGTCGCAACGGCGTCAAACCACCCACATCGCCGCGGGCGCTTGGTTACAGAGCCGTATTCATTGCCGCGCTCGCGAATGAGCTCGGCCATCTCGGCCTCGCCCTCGATCATCTCGGTCGGGAACGGTCCTTCACCGACGCGGGTTGCATAAGTCCGCACGATGCCAAGCACGCCGGTGATGTGGTGCGGCGGAATGCCCGCACCTACAGACGCGCCGCCGGAGGTGGGGTTCGACGAGGTCACATAGGGATAGGTTCCGTGATCGACATCAAGCAGCGTCGCCTGGGCACCCTCGAGCAGGATCTTCTTCTTTGCTTTTCGCGCCTCGGCGAGAAAGTGGGATGTTTCTGTCACGAAGGGCCGCATGCGCTCAACAAGCGGCTCGAGCTCGGCGAGTATCTCGTCCGAACGGAGCGGCTGGTTACCGTATAGCACGATGATCCGGTTCGCTTCTTCGAGATTTCGCTCGACACGCAATCTCAGCAGTTCAGGCGACAGAGCGTCGGCCACCCTGATACCGCGGCGGCCGGCCTTGTCCTCGTACGCGGGCCCGATCCCTCGCAACGTCGTGCCGATCTTTTCGTTGCCAAGCCGCTCCTCAGAGGTGTGATCCAGAGCGCGATGGTATGGCATGATCAGGTGGGCACGGCTCGATATCTTGAGCCGTTCCGGCGAGACAGATATGCCCTTTTCTTCGATCTGGTCCACTTCTTCAAAGAATGCCTTCGGGTCGATCACCATGCCGTTGCCGAGCACGCAGGTCTTGTCCTGGTGGATTATTCCCGACGGTAAAAGCCTCAAGACGAACGCTTTATCGCCGACATAGACGCTGTGGCCGGCATTGTGGCCACCCTGGTAGCGCGACACAATATCAAACCTGTCGGCGAGCAAGTCGACAACTTTACCTTTACCTTCGTCGCCCCATTGGGCTCC
>DATLNN010000382.1:0-9767 GCA_035536695.1 Pyrinomonadaceae bacterium
CGGTGTCAGTAGCCCAAGCGTAAGCGCGGGCGTCCAACACCCACTATTAATACTTGGTGGGCACGTCGAACGCCCTCAATAACTGTCGGGCTACTGACACGTTCCAGCCGGTGGCTAGAAGCTTGATTCCAAATGTTCGTGAAAAAACGCTGGGACAGTTGGGACAGCGGGACAGGCAGGCGTAAGTGGCGTGTATTCAACGTTTACGCTGTCCCAACCTTTTTCCCAGGCTTGTCAAGGCGTGGGACAAGCAAAACTCAGCGATATCGCGGTGAACCCCTTTGTTCTAGGTATTTAGGGAGGATTTAGATGATGTCCCGCGGTTACAAAGATCGCTGAAAGCCTCGACTGCTTTGTTAAATTGTGAGATTTTCGAGTCCGGCACAAAAACGTAATCGCCGTCCTCTAGGACAAGGTCTTTTTCGGTCCCTTTCCGGTCCAGTATCTTCATTACGTTCGCCGTTCTGATCTGCCATTCGCCTTGTCCGGTGGGACGGGCGTGATGACCATCGCTCGGTGGGCATCCCTCGTAACCCGCCTGCTAGGAAGATCGCCTGCACCAGCGTTCCCGCTTCACTGATCTCGTACCGCCCAGGCTTGTTTATTTGGCCGCCTACAAAGATCCGGGGTTATACGCCCTTTGCAGCTCGGCTTTCAGCTCTCCTACGGTGCGTCCCTGGGCCCTGATCTCGTTGACTATCTGCGGGCTGATAAATCCATCAGGACGCACCAGCAAGTCGGTTTCATTAAGCTCAGGGCGCGAAAAAAACTTGACGCTCAATTTGCCGCCCGGCTGGATCCGGTAGGCCACGGGCGCTGTTTTTGCCTCGCTTCCAGGTCTTTCAGCTGAGCAGAGAGACGAATCGGGAAAAACAGGGCAAATAGGGTCAGCCTTACGGCCAAAGTTGAGCAAAATGAATGCATAATTGGCTCGGACGAAAGTCCTCGCTGGGTTGGCGTCAACTAGGGAGAGCTATGTGTTTGGATGGCCGGCGATGTGCAGGTAGGACAAGAAGGCTTGTTGGGAGGTGGCGCCCGCTAAGAAGCGGGACGGGCGGAAACACAGTGTGATTCAAACACTCATTCAAACCGAATTTCAAATTGAGGCTTGAGTCATGCGCGGGTTGGCCGAAATTCCCGGACCACCGCAATTGCTGCGTCGATATGTGGTTTCATGTATTCGTCGAACTCGATGAAGGGAATATCCTGCCGCAGCCGGGCGTATAAGTTCTGAGTTATCGCGCCAAGACGCATGTCGCGGCCGGCGGTTTTCTTCCTGAAATCCACGCCCTGTGCCGCGCAGAAGGCCTCGAGAGCAAGAATGATCTCCAGGTTCTCAGCGACCTGTCGCAGCTTAACCGCAGCGGTGGCGCCCATTGAAACGTGATCTTCAACGTTAGCAGAGCTCGGAATGGTGTCCACGCTCGCCGGATGGGCAAGGATCTTGTTCTCGGTACACAGTGCCGCGGCCGTGTATTGGACGATCATAAACCCCGAATTCGTGCCGCCGTGCTCGGTCAGAAATGCCGGTAAAGCGTGCTCGTTTGACGCCTCATCGGTTAGGCGCATTATGCGGCGCTCAGAAATGTTTCCGAGTTCGGTCAGCGCGATCGTCAGGTAATCGAAAGCGAGGGCGAGGGGCTCGCCATGGAAGTTTCCGCCGCTTATTACCTCAATGTCAGGGCCCCCCGCTTGCGCCGGTGGTTCTGACAAGAAGATCAGGGGATTGTCAGTTACGGCGTTCAGTTCCAGTTTCAACAGCCACTCGGCGTAGGCGACGGCATCGCGGCAGGCGCCGTGGACCTGCGGCATACAGCGTAGCGTGTATGCATCCTGAACATTCGACGGATCGAAATCGCGGACGAATTCGCTCTCGGCCAATATTTCGCGCAGATTGCGAGCACACTCCACCTGTCGCGGGTGCGGCCGGAGGGCGTGGATCCGTTCGTCAAAGGCTGTGACCGTTCCGTGCAGGGCCTCAAGTGTCAAACAGCCGGTGATGTCGGCCATCTCGGCCAGATGACGCGCCCGCCACGTCTCGAGCAATCCGACTGCTGTCATGATCGTGGTGCCGTTGGTCAGGGCAAGGCCCTCTTTTGCAGCAAGAATGACGGGCGACAGTCCGGCGTGTTCAAGGGCCTCGGCCGACGCCATCCTGTCACCGTTGAATTCCGCTTCGCCTTCGCCGATCAGCACGCACGCAAAATGGGCGAGCGGGGCAAGGTCGCCGCTTGCTCCGAGACTTCCCTTTTCAGGAATTACGGGGTGGACGCCCGCATTCAGACAGTCGAGCATCAGCTGAAGAGTCTCGTGGCGAATACCCGAAAATCCTCTCGCTAAGGTATTGGCACGTATCAGCATGATCGCCCGGACGGTTGCGGTATCGAATGGCTTCCCCACGCCAACTGCATGACTCAAGACAATATTTCTCTGTAGGGTCGCGACCTCCTCGCGGCTGATGATCTTGTCCTTAAACGCACCAAACCCCGTCGTAATACCGTAGGCGATCTCGCCGCGGTCCACGAGCGTTTGCACTGCCTGGGCTGATCGCCGGACGTTTGCTGCGGCTGCCTCAGAGAGAATAACGACAGGATTGCCCGGTCTGCCGTTCGCAACCGCGATGACCTGCTCAAAGGTGAGGCTTTCGCCGTCGATCGTTATTGTTTGCCGCAAAATTCTTCCCAGTCCTTTTTGGAATATACTGATATTCGAGCCAGCTTACAATTTTGTCAGTTTCGAGATCGATCCAGACGGTACCGTGATAGGTTCGTGTGCGGCGATAGTGTATTCAGCAGCTCCGGCCTGATTTGCCTTGTAGAAGGCCACCAATCGCCAGCCGCCCAGTGTGTCGCCATCAAATGGAGCATTTTCTTAAGATCATCGGTGTTCATATACGACCGCTGCGTTTTTGAGCACCTTCGTCACCAGATTGCCGCCAAACTCATGTGCAAGCTGTCGATGATCGTCGGTATCGAGAATAAGAAGATCAGCAACTTTCCCAACCTCGAGTGAACCGTGCGTGGTACCGAGCCCAATGGAATAGGCGGCATTGATCGTGGCCGCACATAAGGCCTCAGCCGGAAGAAGGTTTTGATAACGCGTACTGATAGCCATTGCCATAGGCAGTGACGGACACGGAGCAGAGCCGGGATTGTAGTCCGTCGTCAGCGCGACCGCGCATCCGGCGTCGATCATACGTCGGGCCGGGGCAAACTTTGTCTTACCTGCGTTGAAACTTTCCGTAGGTATAACAACACCTATGGTCTCGCTTGCGGCGAGCTGCCTGATCTCATCATCTGAAATGGAGTCGAGATGATCTATTGAAATGGCGCCTATTTCAATAGCAAGATTTGACCCACCGAGGTTTGTAAATTGATCGACATGGGCCTTGACGCCGAACCAAAGGGCTTTTGCAGTTTCGAGAATCCGCCCGGTTTCTTCTAGGCCAAAGGCGTTTTTCTCGCAGAACACATCAGCAAAGAACGGGGTGTTTTGGGTCGCGAAATGTGATGCGCTATACCAATCCCATGCACGCGGTAGCATCTCACCGCAAACAAGATCGACATAACCTTGAGTGTTGCCCTTGTACTCCGTCGGTATCGTGTGGGCTGCGAGGAAGGTGGGTACGACGTCGATCGGGTGACGTTTGTCGAGCTCCGCGATCACCGCAAGCATCTTTAGCTCGGTTTCGGTGTCGAGGCCGTAGCCGCTCTTTATCTCGCACGTAGTCGTTCCGCATGCGAGCATTTTATCGAGGCGTTTTGTACTCTCCGAGACCAACTGATCGACTGACGAGTTTCGGGTGTGCCAAACCGTGGAAAGAATACCCCCGCCGGCCGCCATGATCTCAAGATAATCGGCCCCCTTGATCTTTAACTCGAACTCAGCAAGCCTGTCCCCGCCGTAAACTATGTGCGTGTGCGGGTCGACCAATCCGGGGCAGACCACCCGGCCTTCGGCGTCAAGGACCTCATCGGCTGAGAACTCATGCAAGATATTGTCCGAGCTCCCGACGGCAGCGATCTTGCCCTTTGATGCGGCGACGGCTCCTTCGCCGATAACTCCGGCGTCCCGCATGGCCTGCCCGCGTTTCGGCTTTCCGCCTGCGGCGCAGGTAACAAGCTCGCCGGCGTTGTGGATTATCAGGTCTACGTGCTGCGGCACATTAAGGATTGTCTTCTGAGATAATATTGTGGATGCGGTTTACTTCCATAAGCCCAGCCGAGCCGTACCATGGGACGTACTCGGCCACAAATATGCCTGACTTAACCGTTGGGTCGGCTTCCAGCAATTTGCGGGCTTCATCAACGCTTCCGACACTGAAAATGTAAAGCCCGCGCATTTTCTTGTCCGGATCGTTGAACGGGCCGGCGATGGCGAGCTTGCCTTGGGCGGCGAGTGCATCGATATTGGCGAAATGGCCCTTGAACATCTCCTGCCGCTCGGCTCCTTTGACCTCACTGTCCCGCGGTCCGGTTCTCAGGACGGCCAGGATATAACGCCTCATGCCCATCTTGTCCGCTCCGACCTTTTTTGCCAGTGCTGCGTCGTAGTTCGGGTTCTTGGTCGGCTTGTCGGGCGATTGGGCGAAGCCGCAGATCGCTGCAAGAGCGGCCATTGCAAGCATGCCAAAGATACTTTTAGTCGTTTTCATAACAGATAATTACGGTTAACCTGAGGAAAATGTTACCACGTTTTTAGCTCGAACCTTATTGCGGCTATCATATTTCGACAACCTATGAAAAGAGTCATCAAAGCCCCGACCGGAACGGAATTGACCTGTAAAAACTGGCTGATCGAGGCCGCGTACCGGATGATCCAGAATAATCTCGACGCGGATGTGGCCTTCGATCCCGACAATCTTATCGTTTACGGCGGACGGGGCAAGGCGGCCCGCAATTGGGATTGTTTTGACGCGATACTTAGCTCGCTCGAAAAGCTTAACGAGGACGAGACACTGCTTGTTCAATCGGGCAAGCCCGTGGGCGTTTTCAAGAGCCACACCGACGCCCCACGGGTTTTGCTGGCCAATTCCAACATAGTTCCGCACTGGGCGACCCAGGAGCAGTTTGACCAATACGAACGCGATGGGCTGATGATGTATGGCCAAATGACGGCCGGCTCATGGATATATATCGGTACACAGGGCATCTTGCAGGGCACGTACGAGACCTTTGGATCGTTGGCGCGGCGGCAGGGCTGGGGATCGCTGGCCGGCAAACTCGTTTTGACCGCCGGACTTGGCGAGATGGGCGGCGCACAGGCTCAGGCGATCACGTTTAATGGCGGCGTCGGTTTGCTGGTCGATGTCGATCCGTGGCGGATCGAACGTCGTCTGCAGCTAAAGCAGGTCGATGTCGCGGCGGCAGATCTTGATGAAGCTCTCGCGATGGTCAGGGCCGCCGTCGAGACAAAGGAAGCAAGGTCGATCGCTCTCTGCGGCAATGCGGCCGAGGTCCACTGGCAGGTCCTCGACCGCGGCATCGTGCCCGATGTCGTTACAGACCAAACATCCGCCCACGACGTCCTGTACGGTTATATTCCCATCGGCTTGTCGATCAATGAGGCGGCTGAATTGAGGGTTGCGAACCAAACCGAATATGAACGGCGCGCTATGGACTCGATGGCGAGGCATGTCGAAGCAATGCTCGAATTTCAAAAGCGCGGATCCGTTGTCTTCGATTACGGCAATAATCTCAGACAAAGGGCAAAAGACAACGGTGTCGCGAAAGCGTTCAATTATCCCGGCTTTGTCCCGGCCTATATCCGCCCGCTGTTTTGCCTCGGCAAAGGGCCATTTCGCTGGGTCGCATTGTCGGGCGATAAAGAAGACATCTACCGGACTGACGAAGCTATAATGAATCTCTTTCCCGACGACGACCACCTGGCACGCTGGCTGACGATGGCACAGGACCAGGTCGAGTTTCAGGGCCTGCCTGCACGGATCTGCTGGCTCGGCTACGGGGAACGGGCGAAAGCCGGGCTCAAGCTAAATGACATGGTGGCCTCAGGCGAACTAAAAGCGCCGATAGTGATCGGCCGAGACCACCTCGACTGCGGCTCGGTCGCATCCCCCAACCGTGAGACGGAAGCTATGAAGGACGGCTCCGACGCCATCGCCGATTGGGTCTATCTGAACGCCATGATAAACGTCGCCGGCGGAGCCACGTGGGTCTCGCTTCACCATGGCGGCGGTGTTGGCATTGGCTATTCCCTCCACGCCGGCCAGGTCATCGTGGCCGACGGCACGCCCGAAGCCGGAAAGCGGATCGAGAGAGTCCTAACCACCGACCCCGGAATGGGCGTTATCCGTCATGCCGACGCGGGTTATCAGGAGGCGATCGAGTTTGCGGAGAAGAATGAAGTTATTATTCCGAAATAGATTGAAAATGCTTCGGTCCTTTCAACAAGAGCAGGAAAGCAACTCTTTGTCGAGGCTAAGGCTCCAATTGTTTATAAGGGTTCCCAATCAAATTTAAGGAGAATTTAATATGCTCAGGTTACGTTACAGCGGTTCGATCTTTGTTATTGTCGTCTCTCTTTCGTACGCAGTCGTTGCTCAGACGGCGCCGCCGAAAAGCGTTTTGCTCAACACAGCGGCGTTCTACGATGAAAAGGCCGGAATCTCTAAGCTCGTTAGGGCCGAAAAGCAAATAAATACCGAGTTTGCGAAGGATATTAAGGCCCTGCAGGACGACAACGCAAAGCTGGCGTCGATCGCCTCGGAACTCGAAAAACAGCCGGTCACATCGGCAAATCAGGCTGCTGTGCTAGCAAGGAAAGAAGAGGGCGAACGCCTTCAACGGAAGCTGCCCTACGATAAGGCGGACCTCGAAGCCAAAATCAACAAGCGGCGCGCGACGCTGATCGGCCCGATCACTTTTGACATTGGCAAAGCGATAAGCGAATTTGGACGAAAAAATGGATATGGAGCTATCTTTGATGCCAGCAAACTAGCAGAATCCGGAGCTCTGTTATTCGTCGGCGACAGCACAGACGTCACGAAGGACTTTATCGCCTTCTACAACGCACGTGTCGCCTCGGTGCCGATCAAGTAGGCAACAGGCTACTCCGGATTCTCCTTGATGTATTTCTCAAACTTCTTCTTATCCGGATCATTCGGAATTTTTTTGAGAAACAGCTTATATTCCCGGGCGGCCAGGCTCTTTGCACCGGCGAGATCGTAGAGACGAGCAATGAGCAAATGGCTTTCAGCCATGCCGACCGGATCGAGCCTGAGCGCTTCGTTCAGGGCCTCTAAGGCCAACGAACCTTTACGAACTTGAAGGTAGGCTTCACCTAGCATCCTGTGGGCTATCGCTGTGTTCGGGTCGCTCGCTATTGCGCGCTTGAATAGGTCTATCGCGGGTTCGAAATCTTTCTGCACGGCCAGTATCATTCCAAGATTGAGCAACGCAGGTGTGTAGTCGGGCCGTAATTCGAGCGACTTTCTCACCGCCGAGTCGGCTTTCGCAAGCGAGTTCTGGGCTGCGTGCAGCGAACCCAGCTTTGCCCAGGCGATGAAGTCGCCGGGATCGATCTGGACGATCTCCGCGACAAGTGTGGCCGCGTGAGGCAGATCCTTTGCAGCTTCGGCCTCGGCGGCCTGTTTGTACAGGTCAGAGGTCCTATCATTCGGCGGCCGCGCATACTTGACCGAAACAACGCCCGGCGGCGGCGTCCGATCCTGGCTGGCGACGTTGACCTCGAAATCCTCTCTTTGCTGCGGCGGTCCGAGGGATGAAACGGTTTTACGGACGACCTCTAGACCATTTACCTCGATAATGAGCGTACCGCCCCCGCCGGCCGTCCGTCGGAAGCAATAGTTGCCCGTCCTGTCGATCGTGAGCTGCCCTTGCGACTGCTGAAAATCCAGAAAGTTCACTGTTACTTTTGGAGACTTGGTGATCTGATCGGGGTTTTTAATGATGACGCGGCCGTAGAGATAGGGTATCTTGCCCCTCGGCTCGTCCGACGAGGGCCTGTGTCCGAACGCGCTGCATATCTCATCGATCTGCGCATGAACACACGGCGCCAGGATCATCGAGAAAAAGACCGTGGACACAACGCGACCCAATGTTTGCACCTTATCACCCCAATCGGAGAACGTGATCAATACTGCTTGTATTCATATTCCGTTCGCTCCAAGAAGTCAAGCAAACGCATATCTCCTCGCGCAACGCGAGATGATAAACAGTGTTCCTCGAGTTTTTCTCAACCAGGCGTTCGTATTGTGAGAGCACGCCGTAGAGCCGCACTCCCAGGTGATTCACGGTGATTCTGACGAAACAACTTGCAAGGGGGAGCGTTCTATGAGAGCCATACTGCCAACGAAATGCTATGAGGTGTTCTTCGAGCACCGGCCGGAATATCTTTATGTTTTATCTTGGGGCTAGGGCGAATACGTATCAGATCGCCAAACGATATTGGACGGAGATCCTGGCGATGCTCCATCGTCGGAGATATACCCGTGTCCTTATCGAAAAGGAAGTTGCCGAAAAGCTTGCCCCGCACGACATACTAAGGCTCGTGTCCGAATTGGCTCATTCAGGCTATCGAGACATTTCGTTTGCCATTGTCGATCTCGGTTACGACTCACAGCGAGCCGAATTCTACGAGTTAGTCGCTGGAAACCGCGGGTTCATGGTCAAGGTGACCGATAATGTCATCGACGCGGAAGGCTGGTTAGCAGATCGGCACATTCCGGTGCGCAGAATTGCGCCGACGCCCGGCCAGGCTTACAGCTATCTAAGGACGTCCTGATGCCGATTGACTTATAGGCATAATCGGCAAATACTACCGGGTATGCCGGACCTTTTCGATCGTGTAGACCGACCGAACCAGGCGCTCTTTGGGGATCGAAGCGATGTGAACGATCCGCGCTTGGGCGAGATCGTAACGGTTGATGCGCGAGATTATCCTGGCGCCGACATCGTGCTTCTCGGTTGCCCCCAGGACGAGGGCGTGCGGCGAAATAACGGTCGTGTTGGAGCATCGGCGGCCCCTGATGCAATTCGTCAACAGTTTTATAAGCTGACGACCTTTAATATCAAGAAGAAGATATTCGATCTCGGCAATGTAAAGATCGGCGCGAGCCTGGAGGAGACGCACGAGAATCATTTCGAGATCGTAAAGCAGGTCCTGCAGGAAAAAAAACGGCTCATAGTTCTGGGCGGCGGGAATGATATCTCATACCCGGACGGGTCGGCAATGGCCGGAGTTTTTGGCCCCGAATGGTGGATAGGCGTCAACATCGACGCCCACCTGGACGTGCGCATCGCCGAGCAGCGAAACAGCGGAACGCCCTATCGGCAGCTGCTGGAGGAGAAACTTCTTCTTCCGCAATACTTCTACGAGGTGGGATATCAAACACATTTCGCGTCGCCGATCTACTACGAGTACATCCGTGAAATAGGCGTAAATCGCATTAGCCTGGAGCTTCTCCGTTCGCGCGAGGAGGCTGATGTGGAATTGAAGGAGAGCATCCGACAGAAGTTCATCGGCCATAGCTCGTCGCTCAATACATTCTTCGGATTTGACATGGACGCGGTCCGATCGGCCGACGCTCCGGGCGTCTCAGCCCCTTCGCCTCTTGGATTGCGAGCGGGTGAATTTATCCAGTTGGTCAAGTACGCTGCATCGCTGGCAAATACCAGGATCATCGAGTTTAGCGAGGTAAATCCGCGTTTCGATATCGACGATCGTACAACCAAACTCGTCGCGATCGGCATGCATCGATTTTGCACCGGCGTGGGATGATCAATTTT
>DATLNN010000383.1:0-11710 GCA_035536695.1 Pyrinomonadaceae bacterium
AACGCGCGCCCTCGCTCGCGGCCGACGAAAGCTTTCGAGATTGGTGGGCGACCTACCTCAGAATGGGCGCGAGCCCCGGGGCAGCTGTCGCCCTGACAAAAATGAACGCTGAGATCGACGTGCGCGAGGTGCTGCCGTCCGTCCGCGTTCCCACGCTCGTCATCCACCGCACCGGCGACCGGTGTCTTAAGGTCGAAGAGGGACGCTTCGTCGCCTCCCAGATCTCCGGCGCCAAATTTGTCGAGCTGCCCGGCGATGACCATCTGCCATTCGTCGGCGATCAGGACGAGATGCTCGGCGAGATCGAACGGTTCGTGGCCGGGGTGCATGCGGCCGAGGATCACGACCGCGTTCTGGCGACCGTGATGAGCATTTCATTCGCAGACTCCAACGGCGAGCTTAGGCGGCGCGGCCTCGAGAGCTGGAGCGGCTTTGTAGCCGCTTCACGCCAATTTGTTCATAATCAGCTAACCGCATTCAGGGGCAAAGCCGTCTCGGTTGGGGACGACGAAACTCTCGCCGCCTTCGATGGCCCGGCCCGCGCCGTCCGCTGCGCATCGGCGATAAAAGCCGCAGCCGAGCGTCAAGGCGTCCGCTTAAAGATCGGCCTGCACACCGGCGAATGCGACGTAACAGGCGAAACATACGGTGGGTTCGCCGTAGGTCTCGCTCACCGCATAGCCCAGCTCTCCGACGGCCAAAACATCCTCGTCTCGCGCACAGTCAAAGACCTCGTCGCCGGCTCAGGTCTCGCCTTCACAGAATTTGGCACGAGATCGTTCGACGGCATTGAAGGAACCTGGCGCCTGTTCACTGTAGGTTCTCCGTCTGAAGCGGCTCCGACTGGAACGGCAAGCGTGACGCTTACCACACCGCGATAGTGATGTAAGGGCGCGGGTAATTAGACGTCAGAGAGCCAGTTCGGTTTACTCGATCACTGAAACGCTCGGCATCGGCCGTTCCCCACTAAACCCGAACGGAAAGGCATTAAATTGCCTGGTCCGGCTGTTTAAGAGATACCACTAGCCCTCCACGAGCCGAAAAACGAAAATATCGACCCGTCCCGCCGAAGAGTTTCTACTGAATGCAATGATGTCAGATCATTCCGGCCCGCTTTCATCCACCGATACCTCCGGAAACTCGGCGGCAAACTGGTCTCGCGGTTTGGTGTCGATCTCGCCTCTTAGGGGTTTCGTTCCGACATTTAGTTTGAAATTTCCGCTCTCGTCATAGAGGCGACGGTATTGGGCGGAGTTTCGGATGATGCCCTGAACGTAGCCTTTTGTCTCCTTGAAGGGGATGGCCTCTACGAACTCGTCCATCTCGGCAGGCAGCTGAGCTCGCCAAGGGGCGACGCGGCCGGGCCCGGCGTTGTAAGCGATCCCGACGTATTCGAAACGGCCGAACTTTTCGAATTGGTCCTTCATATAGGCGGTGCCCAGCTCGATGTTCAGCGAAGGCTGGTATAGATCGGCGGGTGTGGATGGCATGGACGACGCCGAGTATTTGCGTGCCATCGATCTGGCGGTTGGAAGCAGGAGCTGCATCAGGCCATATGCATTGGCATGAGATCTGGCGTCGACGTCAAAGATCGTTTCCTGCCGGATCACACCGGCAACCTGATATCGGTCGAGACCGCGCGCTGTCGCCCAGCGTGTGATATCGTTCCAGTTCGTCAGCGGGTAGAATATCGCCCATTCCTCGCGGCCCATTTCCTCGGGAAACATCTGGGCATAATCCGGATAGCTTTTCGCAAGCGAGAGTAAGGCATTGACGCGGTCGCCCTTCCAGGTGTAATGCCGCGCCAACGCAAGATTTATCTTTGGGCTGTTGCCGGCGGTTTTCTTCGCCTCCGTTAGCTCATCGATGGCCCAGTCAAACAGGCCGACGATACTGAGCTCGTCACTCTTTTCTGCCCGATCCAATTCTCGTTCGCGGGCGGTTTCGGCGGCGACGGTTACCTTCTTGAGATTCGCAACGGCCTGGGCGACGGTCGGATTTGGGGGTGTAGTCGTGTGGCACTGGCCGTTATTCTTCAAGGTCGTCAGACGGTTCATCGCAAGGTGGCCGTACCAATTTGCACCGTATCTGTAGGCCGTTCCGTCATAGACAGCGCAGGCCTCAGCGATCTTGCCGGCGCGTTCCGAGTCGCGCGCAGCCCAGTAGCCTGCCTTGCCGCGGTTTGTGGTGTCTTTGTCTGCATACCGCGCAAGATGGTCGATTAACATCTGTGAAGACAGCGAATAATTTCGTCCCTCGTGCTGAAACCAAGCGGCCTCAAACTGTGCGGTTGCGACCTCGAGGGCGTTTGGATATGCTGCAACGGCGGTGTTGAGGAAATATCCCTCCTCGACGCGATTCTTGGCATTACGAGCGGCGAGGCCGGCATCGATCATCGTTCCTGGGACGAGGGTTCCCGACGGGAATTTCTGCCGCATTTCTTCAACGGCCGCCCTGACTTGCGGCCATTGCCGTGCCTTTGCATACGCTAGGACAAGCTGCCGATAGCCCTCCTCGCGCTCCGGCGCCGCGAGGGGCAGGGAATCGAAAATGGAGCGGATATGGACTGTATTGCCGGAGTTCGCAAGCGCGATCATCTGGCGGATGCGAATGGCCGGTGTGACGAGCGCGGGTGACTCTTCTACGAGATCGCGGTAGGCGATGGCCGCCTCCGCGTATTTTTTCGCGCTAAAGTAGGCATCAGCCAGCAGGAGCCTTTCTTCACCAATCGGGAGCCGTTCGACGGGATCAAGCATCCTCATACGCGTCGCGGCTTCTGTCGCCTGTGCGGAGCCAGGCCCGAGAAATATGGTGCGCCGATAATGCCTGATCGCCTCGTCTCTCAAACCTCGCGCTTCGAATGCTTTTGCCGCGATCAGAGTCGCCGCCAAATCTCCTTTTTCTACAAACTCGGCCACTAGCGGCGGCACGTCGCCGGCGCGACCCGCGGCGATGGCGGCCTCGGCCCACAACAGTTTAGCGTCGCGCACTCGTATAGAATCCTCATGCTCCCTGATCAATTCCGAAAGTGCACGCGTGGCACTGGCGTAATCACCGGCCTGGCTCAGGGCCTTACCACGCAGCCACAGCGCGTAATCGGCAAGCTTCGTCCGCTTCGCAAAAGCATCCGAATCCAGGATGGCCGCAGCCCCCGCAGCGTCACCGGCTTCGAGCCTGATGCGTGCTCTGACAAGCCTTGCGAGTGCTCCGGTCCGTTTCGTCGAAAAACGTGATTCGATATTTGCGACGAAATCTTCGGTGGGCAGCTTGCCCGTGCTCGTTGTATCGCGGAGCGACCGCAAAGCCTGCTCCTCGGTTTGGCCGGAGCAGCTAAGGGTTAGCAGTGTGATCAGCAGCAGTGAGCAGAAACCAAGATCAAACAACTTTTTGTTCATATTTTGCTTCGACGTTTGAGCGATATATCCGACGAGTGAATGTAACCGGAGGCAGATGATAGAAGTTCTACATTTCAACGACCGTGATATCATAACAAAACAGCTTTCCCTCCAGCAGTTACCAATGATGATGCCAAGATTGCTTCCCACGTTGTTACCCGTCTTGCTCTTCTTCAGCGTATCAAATTCGCAGACGACCAATTGGATAAAGACCGTACGGCCACACAATTCATACAGTTCGAGATCGGCAGTTAGGTCGGAGCTGGCTTCCCGTTTCGCATACTTCCCAGTCCCGGTCGGAAGCGGAGACTTCGGATGACCCACACGAGCTTCGGCGCGTTAATAGAACCAATCACAACCATGCCAGCCAGTCAATTTCTTCGCATACGATCATCGGGCGCAGTAGTTATAGAAACCGTCGCTATCGCGCATATCAACAGAAAGACCAATGCATTTGACGGCGTACGCAAGGGGAAATCGAAGAAGCTATGGATGAGAATGCCAAAGCATCCGGCGAGGGCGCCGATCGCGGCGTCGCGGCGGAAACCTGGCGCGGAGGCTGCGATAACGGTCATGCTTTTTTTGAAGAGAAGGTAAATGAAGGCGGCGAGGCAGGCGAATCCGAGTATGCCGGCGTCGGAGAGCGTTTGGAGGTATTCGTTATGGGCGCGCTCGACGCGAAAGAGCCCATTTCGGGTGTCATACTGGGTAAAGGCGACGCCAAAGGATTCCAGGCCGGAGCCGATGATCGGGTGTTCAAGAAATATTCGCAAGGCTATCGGCCAGAAATGCGATCGATCGCTCGTGAGATTGCCGCCCGCGTTGTCGGCGCCGATGCCTCTCAAGAGGGATTCGTTTCCGCCCAGCAGCAGCACCGAGCCAAAGACAACGAGCAGAAGCGCCGCACCGGCACCGGCAAGGCCCACATTGCGCCGCCACGAATCGGAAGAGACTGATTCGTCACCCCGGACGCGAGACCAGGTCCCGGAGAGAAAGTTCAGCAGCAATACGAACGCACCAACCGCAAAGAAACCGAGCAGCCCGCCTCGTGAACCGGTCAGTACGACCGCCATTCCCATTACGACCATCGGGACAGCGAGCAGCAGTTTCTTGTCGCGCGTCGTCGCCTTGGTCAACAAAAGCGCTAACGCGAGGCCCCCGGTCATCTGAAGAAAAGCGGCGAAATGGTGACCGTTTACGAAGGGTCCGAACGGGATCGATTGCGGCGTCTCGCGCATGCCATAGATTCCGTCGGGACTGGCCAGACGCTGGAGAATGCCGTAAAAGGCCATCGCCGCGCCAAAGACGATGAGCAACAAGACGACCGTTCGGAGCCGCCTTTCGTTGTTTATAAATGTGAGACAGGCCGCAAAAAAGGCGACATAGACCACGAGTTTTGTGACAAAAAACCGGGTCGAATACGGGTCGAGCGAAAGGGCCCGCGAGACGCCTACGCTAAGGCCTTCGACTCCGCCGCCGAGCGGCAGGAGTTGAACCAGTCCGAGCATTAGGAGGCCGATCAGCGGCAGCTGGAGCGAGCTCGTATTCAGCAACAGAGCGCCGCCCAGCCATGCGTCGGCAAGCCATAGCAGAATTATTATCGCCCAAAAGACGGAAATGATGAGCCATGTTGTGTTATCGACCGCACCAAAAACGACGGTCCCAAAGACCGGCAGAAAGCAGATCAGAACAAAAATGATCGAGCTGAGACGCGACGCCTTGCCGCCGAGGTCTACGTCAGCGGTCCGTCGTCTTTTGGACCGTTTGGTTTTGACGGTATCGCCCATAAAAATAGAAACTGACTGGAGGGCCAGCGTCCCGCTTGCCGCCGTAGTTCAAGCTGAGCGATGAGCGGGCGACTCGGACCACTGCCCGGACGTTGACTTCTCCGCAAGGCCGCGTTCGTCGCTTTGCTCGAGCACGGAGCGAGCGGGACGCTCGCGCTCCAGTCGGAGCTCCGGTCATAGCTTGCGCAGCGAAAGATCGTCGAACGAAACTTTACCGCTGAACGGGCAGGAGGGTCCGTTGCAGCCGTCGCGGCCGAGGCGAACGATAACGGCATCGGCGGCAGCAGGCACTGTGAACTTTACCTTTGCGGAGGTCCACCCGGCGGCCGGCGTGATCGGCGGCGCCGCGGCGACGGTGGCCAAATTTACCGCGTTGGCGATCTCCCATCTCAAACTCGCCGACGATTTGACGTCGGACTTGTAAAACAGCTCCAATTCATACTCGGCTCCCGGCTCGACGGGAACGATCTGCGAGATCGAGCGAAAATCTGCCGTCGCGAATGTATCGAATACGAAAATCAGACTATATCGGCCTGCATGAGCGCCGCCCTCGGCTTGCCCGATCTGCGGCTTCGCGCCGGCTCCTATCTGCCATTCGAACAGGCCCGCGTCCTTTAGCTTGACGTTCGTCTCAAACCCGCCATTCAATATCTTTCCGCTCTCCGGTTTCTCGCCGACATCGCCTTGAAGACCCGCAGAGATTCGGGCTGCAAGCTGGAATCTCTTAGCGGTCGCCAATTGTTCGATCAAGGAGAGACCCAGTTTCTGATGCCCCGACCTGTCCCCGATGCGGGACCAGGTCTCAACGGCCTCGTCAAAGCGGCCTTGTTTCGCCAGCACCGCCGCTAGCGCAGCACTCATCGAATCGGATTCGCCCAAGGCGCGCCGCACCTGCGTCAGATCGCCATCAAACATCTCGAGTGCGGTCAAAGCAGTCGTCCGTGCGTAATCGGGATTGCCGGCAGCTGCGTTCGTGATCATCGCAAATCCCTCATCCACCCGGCCCTGACGGATAAGTGCGTTGCCGTAGGCCCATTGGACCGACGCATAATTCGGGGCCAACCGCAACGCCTCAGCATACGCTGAAAGTGCGCCGCCGGCGTCACCATTCAGGCTGCGTGCCTTCCCGACATTGAGCCACATCACGTAATGGTGAGGTGAGAGTGCCGCCGCACGCTCATATTCCGCCAATGATCTATCAAGATCGCCTGGATCGAATGTCTTTTCAAACGTGCGCCCGGCGGCAAAATGCGTCTGCGGGTCGCTTGGTGCCAGCGAGATCAGCCAGTCCGCAACAGACTTTGCCTCGGGCTGAGCCGTATCGATGCGCTCGGCGACGGCATTGGCAAAGTTCCACTTACCAAATAACCAGGCTGAAAAAATAGCGGCGATGGCCACGGCTATCAGAGCGATGCGCGCCGGCGCGGAGTTAATTTTTATGATCTTTAATGCCACGTCTTGGAAACTACGTCTTCGATCTCGCCGTCAAAAGAACCCTTTTGCCACGAATTACACGAAAAGCACGAATAAGGAAGTTTACAAGATCAGGCGTTCTTACACTTTCCATTCGTGTCATTCGTGTAATTCGTGGCTGAAGTTTTTACTGGCGTATCTCTATGCTGAGGGCCCCTACCTATATGAGATCGACCGGCTCGATGCTGAATTGTGCCCGTTTTACCGTCACGTCGGCCTCCCGGCAGATATCGCGAATCCGCTTGAGCTGTTCGGGCGGCAGCCGCCGGACCGAGATCAGTATTTCGGAAATATCTTTCTGCCTGCAAATATCCGCGAGAGAACCGTTTCCGTCAAAAACCTTGAGGCCGTGGATCAACTTGTCCTTCTTTAACGGGTCGTCATCTATAAAGCCCACTGGAAGATAATTCCAATCGGGGTTATTGACCAGCTCGCGGAGCACCATTTCGCCTCCGTCACCGGCGCCGTAGATCAGGACCTTGCGGCCCTCGCCCGAGACGGGCAGCGGCAGCACCTGGCGTATCAAGCGGAACGCCATACGGCTGCCGACAACCGCCAGCAAGAGGAGCGCGCCATCGATGACAAAGACGGTTCGCGAAAATCCGACGAATCGATAGACCAGCAGTACAGCAAGCACGCTCAGTGCGGACCCGAGCGCGATGCCCTTAATAAAGGTTACCAGGTCACCGACGCTGGTATAACGCCACAGACCCCGATATGCGCCGACCGCCAGCAGAGCACCTAGTTTTATCAGAATCATCAGCGGGAGCGTTTCGAGAAAAAGGTCCCAACTGGTGGTCGACTCAAAGCTCGGATCTTTCAACGCAAAGGCGGAGTAGTACGCGAGTGTTATCAAAAACGCGTCGAGAAAAACTTCAAAGATGCGCCGTTTGTGCGAGACATTGACCAGGAACGCAAATACGGCATTGTCGCTCGCGGCCTTTTCCTCATCCTCGCCCTCATATACCTTCACCCTCGATAAATAGACACCGACGATGACCAGCACCAGCGTAAAAAATCCGATGAGCGCGAAGCTGCGATAAACACCGATCTGGCCGACCAACACCGCGATGGAGCCGGCCAGAAGTGCGAGGCCGTAGAGCAGCAACACGGCCGAACGCTCAGAGAGGCCGAGGGCGACGAGCCGGTGGGACGTATGGTCGCGGCCGCCCTGCGACGCCTTTCGTCCCCATAGTTTTCTCAGGACCGTCACGAATGTCGTATCAAAGATCGGTACGAACAAAATAAGGACCGGCACCGCAAGGATCGCGACGATTCCGCGAGAGCGCCCACCAACCTGATTAAGCAGCACCGAACCGGACAACAGGAACCCGATAAACATCGAGCCGCAGTCGCCCATAAATATCGACGCCGGATTAAAGTTAAAGACCAGAAACCCAACCAAAGCCCCGATCAGAGCGCTTGTCAGCAGCAGTTCATTGGTCAGCCCGTTCGTTGCGAAGTTGAGGGCGAGCGAAAGGGCCGCAATGGCGGAAATTCCGGCGGCCAGCCCGTCCATGTTGTCGAGCAGATTGATCGCGTTGGTGATGCCGACAACCCATAGAACAGTTATCCAGATATCGACGATCTCAAAGCCCGTAAGCGGGAGCTTTAGCCCTGAGAGAACGAGCATGCCGGCCCCGATCAGCTGGCCGATGAGTTTTTGATAAGGACGAACGCTGACGAGATCGTCAACCAGGCCAACCAGAAATAGAAATCCGCTGCCGCCCATTACGACCAGCGACTGCGGCGTCATCGGAACTAGCAGCAAATAGACCGCTGAGCACGCTATGAAGATCGCAACGCCCCCGAGCATGGCCGTAGGCTTTTTATGCCAGCGGTCTGACTTTGGCTTGGCGACGAAGCCGCGCTTTACCGCAAACGCGCGCACGGCAAACGTGCAAAGCACCGACACTATTGCGGCGATGGTTCCGACGAAAAACGGGTTTGAGGTCAAACCTTGCATCACAAAACTCCTAGCAATTACACTTAGACGCGCAATGCCGGAAACCCTTTTTCTTCTTTGCTTCCCTTGTAATTTCTATGCAGCCTCCGCGTCGTTGCGGGCAAAGAGCAGTTTCCCGCAAAGCCGCCAAGGACGCAAAGAAAAAGTTGCGATCCGGGCTTATAGCGTAATTACAAGCCAATTATTACAGAAAATCAACCATTAGGTCTTGGCCAGAGCCGACTTTCTGTCAAAGGCTGCGATGCGGTCCGCGTGTCGCTCGAGAAGCATTTGATAAACTTCTGAAATATCGGCGACCATCTTTTCAGTGCGAAAGTTTGGATCGACATGCTTGCGGCCATTCTCGCCTAATTTGCGTCTCAGGTCAGCATCCTCGAGTAGTCGTGCAATTCGATCAGCCAACCCGACAGAGTCGAACGCCTCAACAAGGTAACCGGTGAAATCGTCGATAACGACCTCGCGCGCGCCGTCTATATCGAATGACACGCATGGTTTGCCCATAGCCAGAGATTGCGGCAGTACGCGGGCCAGGCCTTCGCGCAGGCTTGTGTGGACGACGATATCCATCGCCGAGATCATCTCAGGGATGCGCTTTCGGTCTATCAGGCCGGCAAAGACAAAGTTTTCGAGTATCCCGTATTCCTTGGCACGCTGTTGGAGATGCTCGAACAAGTGGCCGTCGCCGATCAGGAAGAACCGCACATTCGGTACCCGCTTTACGATCTCTGGTGCGGCGTCCATGAGCTGGTCGTGGCCCTTGAGCGGAAAGAGGCGTGCGATCTTGCCGACGACGGGGGCACCGAGCGGGATATTGAACTCCTGTTTCACCTTGTCCGCGTCAAACTGCGCTTTCAGGAACCAATCGAGCTCCATTCCGCTGTAGATCGTGCGGAACTGTTCCGGTTTGTCGATTCCCGCGGCTATCGCTTTTTCGGAAATGACACTCGACACGCTGATAAAAAAATCGGTGACGGGCGCACATATCTTCTTGGCAAGCCACCAGGCTCGGTTAACCAGCCACGGCTGATAGTCGTGAAAGACCAGGCTGTGCAGCGTGTGAACTATCAGGGGCGTACCGGCGAGCCAGGCAGCGAGACGGCCCAACACTCCTGCCTTTGACGAATGCGTGTGCACGATATGATAGCGGCCTTTCTTTATCAGGCGATACAGTTTCCAGAATGCCGCGAGATCTGAGAACGGATTGATATTTCGGCCCATCTCGGGCAAAACGATCAGGTGCGACGTCTCGCGTGCCTGCGTGAGCAGTTCGCCCTCCTTGCCCTTGTCAATGCCGCTGACCAAGGTCACATCGTACTCCGGCATGGCGTCAAGACCGACGACCGACAGCAGAGTATTCTCCTGCGCCCCGCCGACGATCATGCGGGTGATGATGTGGAGAACGCGGATTGGCGAGCGAGGGTTGTCGGGGTTCTGTGACGTTGAGTTCACCGGGGAATGCTTAAACGTCGGCTACGACCAGGTAGTCGCGGTCGAGGTGGATGAATTCGAAGTCGGTGACGCCGGACTGTTTGAGGATGTCTCGGACCTGCGCCTCGGTGTACAGGAACAGCGGCGTGCCCTTCATCCAAAACCGGATCCGTCGGACCGGCACGCGCCATTCGACAGCTTTGGGGAAGCTTAGGATCAGCTTGCCTTTTGTCAACTCGCGCATTTTCGTGATGATCGTCACCGGGTGCTCGATATAATCGAAAAACCCGTTGCCAGTGCAGGCATCGAAGGGCCCTTCATCGTCACGCAAACAATCGGGAAAGGCGCCAACACGGAATTCGCACCTCTCGGCGACACCTGCATCGGCGGCCAACTTGTTCGCGATCTCGATCATCGCGCGCGCAAAATCGACGCCAAGTACTTTTTCGGCTCCATTCTCAGCAAACGCAATGCAGAATCGGCCTGAACCACATCCTACATCCAGTATCTTTTTGCCCGCAAAAGGTTTGAGTTTCTCAACGTTGAGCTCAAGCCGCTTTTGCACGACTCCGCGCCAATAATTATCAATGAAGCGTGCAAAGACGCCTTTCTTCTCATCGTATATCGCGTCAAACCGCGACGCGTCGTCGTGGAAATGGTCGCGGACCTTTTCTTCGACCGTGCTTGTTGCATTGTCTGTCATAAATTTCCCGTCAGTACCGAGAGCGGTAGCGACCGGGTTCTTTTTGCTGTGCACGAAGAACCCAGTCGCTATCGCTCCCGGTTCTGACTCCTAGCTGATCGCTAAAACCTCTTTCATCGGCGCCATTTTGAAATCGCGCAGCAATTTTCTCAATCGTCTCTCGGTGGCGCCGAGATTAAAATAATGCGTCAATGCGATCCGCCGCGGCACGTCGATCCGCGGATGGTCGGGGTCAAGCTCCCAAGGGTGCAGGTAGAACGTCACCGGCTTACCCGATCGGTTGACCGACTTTATAGCCTGTTTGGTCACCTGATACGGATAGATTCGAAAATACGCGCCGCCCGAAATCGGCATTGTAAAACCCGGCAGTTTGAGCGTCGAGATCGGAAACTCAACGAACTCAAATTTCTCGCGCTTGATGGTGTACGGAAACCGCGGAGCGTCGGCTATGCCGTAGCGATAATTGAGCACCGGAAAAATGCTTGAGTCGTATTTGATGCCCAATTCTCCGAGGATATCCAGCGCCCACAACGAGTCTTTTGTGATCGAAAAGAACGGCGCCCGGTGCCCGAGCACTTTTTTTCCCGTCAGGTCCTCAAGATAATGTATCGCGCGCGTCAATTCCTGTTTAAACAGTTCCGGTTCCTGCTTGTAGATCAACGTGTGCGAGAATCCGTGCGTACCGATCTCATGGCCTTCGCTCTCAATTCGTTTTACTATCTCAGGATGTTTTTCAGCGACATACCCGAGCATGAAGAAGGTAGCTTTTGCATTACCTTCGTCCAAAATTTTTAGCAGCTTGTCTCCGGCCGCCTCGATGCGGTCTTCAAATTTATCCCAATCGGCGTACGGGATCTCGATGCCTTGATACCAGTCTTCAAAGTCGATCGTCAGAGCGTTTACGATAGGCGTTCCAGCCATAATTTGTTGACCAAATATTCGGAGTTCCAACTTCCGT
>DATLNN010000384.1:0-2405 GCA_035536695.1 Pyrinomonadaceae bacterium
ATTGATCGCGCTAAACGCAAGATTCAATTGCGGGTAACCGGCCGTCAACGTGCCCGATGTTGCATGGACCTCGATGTTGCCGAGGGCTTCGCACATTCCCGGGCCGGCGACGGGTTCCGGGACAAGCTGCGCATCAATGACCGTCGCGTCGGAGTCGGCGGCGATCTCAGCCACCCGGGCGCCGATCAAAACGGATAACAGCAATGCAAGAAATATTACGGCCAAGAGAATTCCTTTGTTATTCATTTTCTTTCTCAACTTCTTTAATGTCTTTATTTGCTTGCCGCACCGTATCCAAAGAATCGATACAAACAAGCAGGGCATTCGGCGATTCGGAGAAATGGATCGCGCCGGTTTCAATTCCGGCATAGATCCTTCTGGCACTGATGCCCGTGATGCCCGCGGCGTCTTCCGGGGTCGACATTCTGGTCTCGCGGTCGCAGCTGAAGCACCAAATGGCGGAGATCGTGCGAGTACGACGAACCGTGAAAGATTCGCTCTTCTCAACCGTGAACTGCAACGTCCGTCTCGTGGTCTCGTTTTTCACTTGTTATTGGGCGCGAAACTGATTTACAATTTGCGGAATACAGCAACATAACCGGAAGCGGCTCGAAAAGTCCTTCTAAAGTTCCGAAATTTTTCCGATATTCGTCGGAACCTCTTGCTTAGGGAAGGAGTAGGGTTAAATTCCTCGGCTCGCCGCACATCGATGGCAAAGACCAAAAGGCCCGGTTTCTTGACACAGCCTCTTACTTGAGAGCGACGGAGGAAATATGCACCGCCCGCCCAAACGCTTTTACGAGTTCGATTCGTTTCGCATTGACGTAGAGGAGCGCCGGTTGCTGCGCGGCGGCGGGCCCGTACCGCTTACGGCAAAGGTCTTTGATCTTTTGCTCGTCCTTGTCGAAAGCAGCGGCCACACCCTTGAGAAGGCCGAACTCCTGGACAAGGTTTGGGCCGACGCATTTGTCGAGGAGGGCAGCCTCAACCGAAATATCTCGACTCTTCGCAGGGTTCTTGGCGACGATTTTCACAAGCCGCGGTTTATCAAGACCGTCCCAAAGCGTGGTTATCGTTTTGAGGGCGATATCCGCGAATTCGTTGAGGAAGAAGAGACGCTGGTCGTTGAAAAGCGGACTAATTATCGCATTGCCTTTCACGAAGAGACCCGCACGCAATCTCGCGGCAAGGCGAAGGTCAACATCTCCTCTCGCCGCTTTGCCGTCGCCGCCGCGGCCGCGTTCGCGTTACTGAGTTTAGGCCTTGTTTTGGCCCTCGATCTGGCGAAAAGCGAGGAAGCGAGTTTTTTGGTCTCTGCCATGTCGGACGCGAATAGCGGGACGAAAAATGAAGAAGCCTTAGAGCTATATAAAAAAGGCCGCGAGCTCTGGCAAAATCGCTCGGTCGAGGGCCTGCACCAGGCGACATCCCATCTCGAACGGGCCGTCGCACTCGATCCCCAATTCGCTCTTGCCCACGCGGCCCTTGCCGACGCCTATGCCTTTGACGTTCAGGATTGGAGGAAAGCAGAAACCGAGGCAAACGAGGCGATCCGTCTTGATCCGGGTTTGGGCCAGCCTCATGCAACGATAGGGTTTGTCAGGATGTTTTGGGAATGGAAACTTCGCGAGGCAGAACCCCATTTTCAGAAAGCGATCAGGTTGAGCCCCGATTACGCGACGGCCCACCAGTGGTATTCGCTCAATCTCGCCGCGATGGCGCGCGGCGGCGAGGCGCTTGCGGAGATGAAGCGGGCCCTAGAGCTCGAACCGAGTTCCGTCGCCATCAACGCCGATCTTTGCCAGGTGCTCAATTTTTCGCGTAAATACGATCAGGCTATCAGCCAATGCCGTAAGACACTTGAGATGGACCCCAATTTTCTGAACGCTCGTCTTTACCTTTACGAAGCCTACACCGCCAAAGGGATGTACGCCGAAGCGGTTAACGAATATCTCCGGGCCGACGAGGTGAATATGGGGACATTGGCGCTGCCAGCCCACATCGAAAATCTGAAAACCGCGTTTGCCGCGGGCGGCATTCGCGCCTTTTGGCGGGCACGGATCGAAATGCTGAAAAAACCTCTGCCGACTGATGCATACGCGATCGCCAGGTATCACCTCCGACTCGGCGAGCACGACGAGGCTATTCGCTATTTTAGACACGCCTACGAAAACCATGACTTCGGTTTCGTATTCCTCGCCGACCCGGCTCATTCCGACCTGCTTCAGGACCCACGCTACATTGAGCTTGGCAATTTATTGTTGAACAAGCCTGTCGATCAGTAAGGACGCCTGACGCGTTGGCGGTTGGACGGTCGGAAGTCGTTCGGTCGAGAAGCGCGGCCGATGCCACTTGGTGGTGAACGAGATCCCGTCTGATGTGGCCCGTGCAGGCGCTGCACGACC
>DATLNN010000385.1:0-2087 GCA_035536695.1 Pyrinomonadaceae bacterium
ACTGCATTGTCAGTCTCGTCGAGCGCAAGAGCGGTTTGCTCCTTATAGGCAAGCTGGAAGATCGGACCGCCAAGTCGCTCAACCGGAGAGTGATCCGGCTCATCCGCCGGCACGGTGGTCCGTTCTCAACCGTCACTTCAGACAACGGGACAGAGTTCCACGACTACAAAGGGATCGAGCAGCGCACGGACGTGACCTTCTACTTCGCGACACCGCATCACTCGTGGGAGAGGGGCAGCAATGAGAACGCCAACGGGCTCATCCGGCAGTACCTGCCGAAGGGAGTGAGCATGTCGGGGCTCAGTCAGCAGCAATGCAATGCAATAGCGCAGAAGCTGAACACCCGACCGCGCAAGCGGCTCGGCTTCAGGACTCCGCTAGAGTGCTACAATGAATCTTAGTCAGTGTTGCGGTTCAAACTTGATGTCAGGCGTGCCTTGATTCTCACCACGCATTCCGTCGCCAAGATACAAATTAACTCTCAATTCGTTAGTTTGCCGACGCGGAGCGCATCAACTTGTTCGGCGATAACTTTATTCCCGTTTGTGCCCAAAATCTTGTAAACAAAATAAATTACCAGACCGATTGCCGCCAGAATCAAAATTGCCAAACCTTCTTTTTTGTAATCAACATACGATAAAAGCCAGATTGTTAAACCCAAGGCCAAAACTGAAGCCATAACGTCGAAAGGCGCGGTGAATACGGCCTTCGGTAAATCTTTTCGTTGGCGAAAAATCGGCAGGGCCGCGCACGTCGTGACATAAACTATCAAACGCGCAATCGTGCTGATGGTGAGAGCGGCGATGAAAGAAGTCCAAATCGTAATAACGAGTATCACGGCGGCGGTCAGGAGAATCGAGACGTAAGGCGTTTTGAATCTACTGTGGGTCTTCGCCAAAATCTGCGGCAACTCGTTCTGTTCCGCCATGGCGAACGGCGCCCTGGAGGCGAATAAAAACCCGCCGTTGATGTTCCCCAAAATCGAAACGAGCGCACCGAGCGTAATAAATGACGCGGCGAATACCCCGAAAAATTTATTCGCCGCGTCCACCAGAGGCCGCTCGGATTTTGACAATTCGGGCAGCGTTCCGACGCAGACGATTTGAATCAAAAGATACAGGATGGCGGCAAACGCCAATCCGGTCAGCAAGGCGAACGGCAGATTCCGCTGCGGGTCTTTCATTTCACCCGCTACCGTCGTCGTGCTTTCCCAACCGACGAAGGCGTAAATCAAGATCAAAATCGCGCTCGCAAACGTGGCGTTGTCCGGCGCGGCGGGGAGAGTGAAATTGACGGGCTGGATAAAGAACAGACCGACGGCGGCGAAGACGATTAACGGGACGATTTTTCCGACGGTTAAGATATTCGTCATCATCGCCGACTGCCGCACGCCGACATAATTGACAGCCGTGATGATCAGGACGACCGACAAGGCCAGAACAATGCGTAAAGTTCCTTCGTTGGCTTGCGGGACGAAAAAACCGAGGTAAGCCAGCAGCAGATTACAGTTGGCGGCAAACGTCGTGACGCGGGCGATCCACATCAGCCAGCCGACCTCGAAACCGAAAAGCGAGCCGTATGCCTCTTTGGCGTAGAGATACGGGCCGCCGGTCTCCGTGAAGCGACTGCTCACCTCGGCAAAACAGACGACGACGAAGGCGATGATGACGGTGCAGATAACAAAGGCGATCAGGCTGTAGCTTCCGATCAAGGCGGCGACCTTCGACGGCAGGCCGAAGATTCCGGCGCCGATAATCGAATTGATAACTATCGCCACCATGCTCCAACGGTCGATGCCGCGAACCAACTTTTCTTCAGCCATTCTGCCCCGGTCGAGTTACCGACTTTAATTTCATCAGACGAGCCTTCCCTTGACCTCGGGGAACGCCGGACGCCCGAGTTTTATCTCCCTTCGGGTAGCAAGCAATGGCTGGAATTTGAAATGCACCTAGCCGGGCAGGTGATTCAAAGTGAATGCCAGCTTCCAGGCGTCCCCGTTCTTTACATAAACGGACGTCCCGTAAATTGGGCCGCCCAGTTTCTGGCCGTCACACGTCCCGTCGGCGGTTCCCTTAAAGGTCAGGAGG
>DATLNN010000386.1:0-6995 GCA_035536695.1 Pyrinomonadaceae bacterium
ATTCCCCGCGTAGGCGTCGAATCTCGGGCAGGCGATGCCGTGCGGTCGGAGCAGAAATTTTGCGACGGCCGTATCGTAGGTCTGCGGAAGAAAGAAATAGGGAACTCCGTGATGCGGCAGGCCGGTGACTACCGGGGAGATACGAGTGTTCAGGAACCACTCTGCAAGACGCGGCGGCGGGCTAAACTCGGACTTCCGACCTGTCATATCCTTTGCCAGGACATCAAACAGCTCGGCGGTTGTCAGCGGGGCCGGGTCCGCCAGGGCCACCGTCTTGCCGACGGCCCTTTGGTCTCGCGACAGTTTCGCCAAGGCCTCGACTACATAATCGACCGGCACAAGATTGAGTCTAACATTCTTATTTCCAACATTTAACACCCGAAGCAAGGTGGGGGCCTTGCGCAGATAGTGTATCAGGTAATAGATGCCGTCGTACTTGGCCGTCTCGCCGGTATTCGAATCACCGACAACGACCGACGGACGAAAGATGGTAACAGGCAAATGGCTTTTTAATTGCTCGACCTCGATCTCGGCGAGATACTTTGTCTCCTCGTAAAAATTTCGGAACCCGGCCTTATGTTCAAGCTCAGTCTCGAGTATCTTGCCCTCGCGCCGGCCCGCCACATAGCATGTCGAAACGTAGCTATATCGCTTGAGGGTTTTGAGTGAGCATACAAGATCGTTTACGTTCTTTGTCCCCTGCAGATTGACGGCAAACGCGATATCCTTGCCCACGGCAAGGTCATAGGCTGCGGCGAGGTGAAAAACCTGCGTTGTCTCGTACTGTATAGTCTCGAGATCCTCATCGGAGATCCCGAGTTTTGGCTTCGTAACATCCCCCTCGACGATGACGTAGCTTTCCAGCGGTGTATTAGTGAGCTCGGCGACCTCCTCAACCTCTTCCATCGCTCGGGGCACAAATTGCGGCTGGACGAGCAAAAAGAACTGCGTTTCGGGCTTTGCCAAGGCCTCAACCAGGCGGCTGGCGATGAAACCCGGAAACCCGGTCATAAAAATAGACTCTCGATAGAGCATATGAGCACCCATTTTAGCAATTTGGCACGCGACTTTGCGCGTCCGACCAACGAAATTGACGGCGAAGTCTGTAAAAAAACATTTACATCGATTTGGCCAATATGCTAGATTCTGAACGCGCTCAGCGCCGTTTATGAAGATCCAGGAAATGAGATCGGCCTTTCCGCCCCCGAATAAGAAAGTGAGTGAGCAAACCAGCGAGCTATATCTGGTTCTGCCGTCCTCGGCGGGCCCCGCTGAGCGGGTGCCGACCGCCTCGGAACTTGATGAAGGGTGTTGGTCGGTAGTATCGTTTGATAAACGCGAAGCGGGCGGCTTGAAGTACGACGAAGCGATCGAAGTGATGGTTGAGCTCGATTCGTTCGATGTGAACGGGCTTTGTATCGTGACGGACTCGGCGGCGGAACGGGTCAAGGCTTAGAATTCGAGTACGACCTTTCCAAAACTCTCGTTAGACTCGAGATACTTATAGGCCTCTGCGGCCTCGTCGGCGCCAAAGATGCGATCGAGATTAGGTCTGAGCCGGCCCGTTTCGAATAACGGCAACATTTCCTCGGCAAATGCTCGTGTCGCAGCGGCTTTTTCCACGAGCGTTCGGGTCCTGAGAACGGTCCCCAGTATCCGAAGCCGTTTTCGCATTGCGACCCCAAGGTCAAACTCGGTGATCGCTCCGGACGTTAACCCGACCAGCACGAGCCGCCCCTTCGGCGCCAGACTCTCGAGGTTCTGGGCAAAATACGCCGCCCCGACCAGATCGAGGATGACATCGACGCCTTTCTCATAGGTCTTCTCATTGGCGAGCTCGGCGAAATGGACCTCCTCCGCGCTCGAGATGGCCGCATCCAGGCCGAACTGGGTGCATCGTTCAAGCTTATCCATCGTCCGCGAGGTTCCGAGCGTAACCGCCCCGGCCGCCCTTGCCATTTGCAGGGCCGCCAGCCCGACACCCGAACCGACCGCGTGGATCAATACCGATTCGCCCGCGCCAAGCGCGGCGAGCGTGAATAATGCATCGTGAGCCGTTATAAAGGCCTCGGGAACCGCCGCTGCCTCGACGAGAGTCAAGTTATCGGGAACCCGCATTAGGAGCGTTTCATCGATCGATAGCCGCTCAGCCTGGGCTTCGCCCGCCGTTATGCCCATCACGCGGTCACCTACCGACCAACGGGTCACGCCTCGGCCCACCTGATCGACGATGCCCGCAAATTCAAGCCCCGGAATGTTCGGTGAGTAGCCGGCCGGAGGCGGATACCGGCCTCGAGCCTGCAGAAGATCGGCCCGGTTCAACCCCGCGGCCGCCACTTTTACGACGACATTCGAACCGGCCGGAGCAGGAGGGTCCGGCATGTCGCGGAGCTCGAGATCGAGGCCAGGACCGAATCTTGCGATGTACACAGTCTTCAAGTGGAACGCTCCTATTACCGTTTTGCTTCAATATTGTTGGCCTTGAGAGTATAGCCCATAGCTCGCTGGAGATCCGCGACAGCCTTATTTAGCTCTGTCCTCGCGCGCAACTCATTGCTGCGCGCTACGGTCAGGGCGGTCTGCCGCTCTAGCACTTTGTAAACGTCCGACTGACCTTCGTCGAGCTTTCGCTGCTCTGACGCGTATTGGCGCTCGGAATTTTCGCGGGCGATGGCGGCCGAGCGAAGCTGGGCCTCACGCGTGCGGATCGCCTGGAGCGCGTTTCGCACTTCGAGCTGGATTCCCTGCTCGATCTGCTCCCGCTGGATTTCCAGCCGCTCGGCCTCTACGAGCGAACGGCCGAGGTTCGCCTCCGCCGTCTTGTCGCCGAACAGCGGAAGATTAAAGTTGACGCCAACGCGCAGCACCGGATATCGGTTGGCGAAAATGCCGCTCAGCGGATTGCCTGTGAGCAACGCGAGGTTGGCCTGTTGTTGGGCGCAGGCAGGTGAGGCCGGGTCAACACTGCACGGCGTGGGGAAGTTTGGACTGAAATTCGGATTCTGGCTGCCGCCGATCCCGGAGCTTGAATAGCTTGCGACCAGGTCGATCTGCGGTTTCTTCTGATCGCGAAAAAGGCGTTGATCGACGGCATTTATCGCTTTTTGAGCTGCGTTGATCTCGAGTTCGGGCCGGTTGTCCATCGCGGTTTGCATGGCCTCGCCGAGTGTCGTGTTTGGCACGGTGACCTCAACGGCCTCGACGGGCATGATGGCCTCGGACCAGATCTCATCAGCGCGGTTGGGGGAAATAAGGTTCTTCAGACCGTTCTCGGCCTGATTGACCAGGTTTAGAGCGTCGTATACTGCCTGTTCAAAGTTCGCGACCTGTGTCTCAGCTGCAACGATGTCGATCGGTGCCAGCTGCCCCTCATCCACGAGGCGCCTATTGTGCTCGAGCTGCGCCTTGGCATCTCGAAGGCCGTCGCGCTGGACCTGCAGATTGCGCAGCGCAAAGGTCAGGTCCCAGTATGTCCGCTGGACGGCGGCGACCGACTCGATCGAACGCGAGCGAAACTGTGTGTCGCTCAGCTCGATGTTGCGCCTCGCTATCTCGATGATCCGCCGAGGCTGGTCGAAACGCCGCCCCCGAAAGAGCGGTTGCGCCACGGAAAAGCTCAGGCTCGAATTATATTGAGGGCTCAGTATCGAGATTGGGTTGTCGGTTGAGAGCCGCGTGTTGTTGAATCCGCCTGAAAAAACCGTGCCTTGCGACCGTGCAAAGAACTGAAGAGCAGCGTTACCGACAATGGAGCTTTGCGTCGTTTCGGGATTGTTGCTGAAAATACTAACGTTAGCAACCGTCGAGCGCTCGTAGAACGATTGGCCAGTGAGCCTCGGCTGGTAAAACCCGCGGGCCGCGCGAAGATCGAACTCGGCCATTTCGGCCGTCTTTCGCGTTACTTCTATATCGCGATTATTAACAAGTGTCAGTTCGATCGCCTGGCCGAGCGTCAACGTACGCTGCCGTGCAGCGTCAATGCCTACACGCCCAAGATCGGGCAGGGTACGGCTTTCGGATCGATAGTTCGGGGCGATCGAAGGAGCCGCCTGCAGGTCTTCAGGCAACACGGCAGCCGACGGCGTCGGGGTCGGCGTCTGACCAGGCGCCCCCGACGCCAGGACGAGCGTCATAATAATAAAGAAATATGAATGCCGATGCATAAAGAAATTTTCGACCCTTACTGTCTCGAAAAGATCGAAGTCGCCGCCGTAGCGAATCGGCGCTTGACGCCGCCGAAAAGCCATATTGCGAACCGATTTACGTACCTGAAAAGCCGCATTTCGGCCAGATCGTCAAAAACCGAATAAAAAACGGGAACGGCCAGCAGCGTTAGCAAGAGACACAGCGTCTGGCCCCCGACCACAAGCACGCCGATCGAGCGATTGGTACCCGAGCCCGCACCGGTCGAAAGGACAAGCGGGATCATTCCGGCGACGAGAGCGATCGTCGTCATCAGGATCGGGCGGAGGCGGTCGCGATTGGCCTGTATGATCGCGTCGTAGCGCGACATGCCACGCGAGCGGAGCGTATTCGTATGGTCGATCTGTAGAATGGCGTTTTTCTTAACGACGCCAAAAAGCAGCAGCAGCCCCAAGCCGGAAAAAATATTGACCGTCTGCCCGAGCACCAGAAGGCTGAATATGCCGAATGGGATCGATAGCGGCAGCGTTAGAAGGATCGTGACGGGGTGAATGAACGACTCGAACTGGGCGGCAAGCACGATGTACATAAAGATGAACGACAAGGCAAAAGCAAGAAGGAAGTAGAAACCTGCCTTGCCCATCTCTTTCGATTGGCCCACATAGCCTGTCTTGTATTCGGCCGGCAGGTTCATCTCCCGCACGAAGCGGTCGATCTCGGAGGTGATGCTGGCCGCGGAGCCGCCGGGTCTCGTGTTGGCCAGCAAAGTAACCTGCCGTTGTCGGTTGACGCGGTCGACCGAGCTCGGGCCAGTTCCTTCTTTTACCGTGACAACCCGGTCAAGCGAAACCCACCCCAATTTTGCCGACGGCACGATCATTCGTTTTAGTCCCTCGAGGTCGCCGCGAAAATCGTTGACCGCCCGCACCCGCACCTCGTATTGATCGGTCCCCGCATTGAATGTAGTCGCCTCCTGTCCCGCAACAAGCGTGTTGAGGGCCTGAGAAACGTCGCCCACGCGCACGCCCAGATCGGCCGCCGTCTGCCGGTCGACCTCTAGCTGCAGCTCGGGTTTGCCACTGATCAAAGTCGAATCGACATCGACAGCGTCAGGGATCATCTTCATCTTTTCGATGATTTGCGCAGAATATTCTTCAAGCTTTTTAAGATCGGGCCCGGCGATCAGAAATTGTACATTTGCGTTGCGAAACCCGCCGCCTGAAAAAGCCGCAACCTGCTGGACGGCAGTTCGATACTCGGGCGGAAACTGTTTTAGCACTTCGCGGGCGTCGGCCATCATCATTTCCTGTGATTTCGGCCGGTCGTGGACGTTGGCAAGCTTGACGTAGATCGTACCTGCATTCACGACCTGCTGCTGTCCCCCGCCCACCGTCGCCAGCGTGTCGGTGACGCCCGGCATTTTTCTTATCTCGGAGGCTATTCGCTCAAATATCTGCGAGCTCGCGCCGATGCTCGAACCCTCGGGAACACGCATGGAGATCTCAAATTGCGACTGGTCGTCGACGGGCAGAAAGTTCTTGCCGACCAGCATGAAGAGGGGAATTATGCTCAGAAAGACAAGCGCACAGAGGGTGATGATTACCCATCTATGGCGCATTGAGAATCGCAGGAACATCGCGTACGTCTTATCAACAAAGCGGAACCAGCCGGTGTACTTCGAGTCCGAGCTCCCGTGTCCAACGTCCGAGGTCGTGGGACGATCCATTACCATTCCGTCACCGGTGATCTCTACCTCTTCTTTCGACTCAGGACCTGGGACCTTGGACCTATGCGGCTTGAGCAGCCGCGCCGCCAGCATCGGCGTCAGCGTGAACGAAACGATCAGCGACACGCCGACCGCGAACGACGCAGTCAGGCCAAAGCTCGACATGAATTTGCCGACGATGCCCTGCATGAACCCTATAGGGATAAACACGGCCATCAGGCTCAACGTTGTCGCCAGCACCGCAAGGCCGATCTCGCGCGTGCCCTCGATCGCCGCCTGAAAGGGGTTCATGCCCTTTTCTTCGATAAATCGATAAATGTTTTCGAGCACCACGATCGCGTCATCGATGACGATGCCGACCATGAGCGTGAGGCTCAGCATCGTGATCGAGTTGAGCGTGTACCCCATCGCGTAAATCAGTGCAAAGGTCGAGATGATCGATGTCGGGATCGCAAGAGCCGCGATGAACGTCGACCTAAAGCTCCATAGAAACAGAAAGACAACGATAGAGGCGAGGATCGAGCCGACTACAAGGTGCTCTTCGATGGCGTTTAGCGAATTCTCGATAAAGATCGAGTTGTCGCCAATGATGCGCATCTGAAAATTCTTTGGCAGTGTCGGCTCGATCTCCTTCAATCGCTCTTTGATCTCGTGCGCAACCGCGACGGTGTTCTGTCCCGATTGTTTGGAAACGATCAGGGTTACAGCAGGCTGGCCGTTCAGCCGCGCCTCAGAACGCATTTCTTCTGCGCCGTCCTCGACATAACCGAGGTCGTTGACCTTTACTTGATAACCGCCTCGGGTCGCTACGACGACATCGCCGAATTCAGCCGGTTTCTGGATCTTCCCAACGGTGCGGACACTGGTCTCCTTCTGCCCCTCGTCAAGCCGGCCGCTCGGAAACTCCATGTTCTGGATTCTCAACGCGCCAGACACCTCTGCAGCCGTCACGTTGTAGGAACGCATTTTGTCCGGGTCTACCCAGACATTTATCTGCCGTTCACGGCCCCCGATGATCGTGATCTGGCCCACGCCGTTGGCCGATTCGATCCGTTCTTTGATCTGATTCCTGGCGATTTCGGTCACCTCGCGAAGGTTCACGGGGGCCGAGACCGAGATGCGAAGC
>DATLNN010000387.1:0-6156 GCA_035536695.1 Pyrinomonadaceae bacterium
GATCGCCCTGGTAAGTAAGGGCCATCCTCGCGCCATACTGCGCACAGGACGACGCACACGCCCATGCGATCGAACGCTTGTTCGCCACGCCGAAAATAATACCAATTTTGTTCTCGAGCATACTCTTGTAACCACCTGCCGTAGCGGGTGATAGATAAAGCCTCAAACACGAGGCCCGTGTTCAACTGAGCCGCTGCCGCCGGCGATTTCGGCCTATTCACTCACGTAAACCTTCTGGAGCAGCTCAAAATCGAGGAGCCTGATATCAATATCCACTGGCGTGTCAGAGAACCGCCGGGTCACGAGCATCTCGCGCAGCCTTTCCTCATCCTCCGGCGTTAATTGTGTAACTAGCACCAGCATCAAGCGCAGGCGGAGCCGGCTCTTCGAATCGGCCAGGTCCTTTTTGGCCAGCGTGATCTTCCTGAGCATCGACTCGATCTTCTCCTGCCGTATGTCCGGAATGACCAGGAATGACACTTCGACGCAAGTGATCAGGTCCTCGTCGACGAGTATCGCGTCGAATGGCGCTTTTCCGATGCTGACGTGGCGCATCAGCGGCAGGTTCTCTTCCTGCTGGATCTGCCTCAGCGCCAGGTCCTCAGCGACGATGTACGCCGATAGCAGATCGGGAAGTTGCTCATCGCCGACGCCGAGCACACGCGAAAGTTCCCTCACCTCGAGATTAACGTTCTGCCGTTGTATCTCTGGCATCGCAGCATCCCAGCGAATGAACTTTCGGTCGTCAACGGCCGCTAGCCGGCGGTTGTAAGCAACGTCAAGCAGCCCGACAAGAACGAATATTGTGATAGCGGCAATAAACAGGCCCGCGCCGACCCAATCCCGGGCCTGGCCGGCCGATATGGCCCCAGTTAACAAAACACCGACGAGCCCGGCGGCGGCCGCTATGAGAGGATAATTGATCTTTCGCTTCTCTACTCGCGCCAGTGGATTGTCCGTCTTTTCGTCCATGGATAACGGGCTACGCGGCTGACGTTGCCCGCTCGAACGCGATGTCGTCGAAATGAGTCATTTTCTTGAACGCTCGGAAACGCTCGTTGATCTCAGCCTGTTCCAGCCCATCGACGCGTTCTGTACCAAATTTCTCGACGTTGAACGAAGCCATCACCGAACCGTAAACACAAGCACGGCGGAGTGTGGCATCGGTTATCTCGTCATGTGCCGCGAGATATCCCATAAAGCCGCCGGCGAACGTATCGCCCGCACCCGTCGGATCAAAAACGCTCTCGAGCGGATATGCCGGAACGGCAAAATAACCGTCCGTGGTAAAAAGGGTCGCTCCGTACTCGCCCCGTTTCAGCACGACGGCGATAGGGCCGAGAGCCATAATTTTTCTCGCCGCCTTGTGAATGTTCGGCTCGTCCGTCAGCTGTCGGGCCTCGGCATCGTTGATGATAAGGCAGTCAACCACTCTGATCGTTTCGACCAATTCGTCTTTGACGGACGAGATCCAATAATTCATCGTGTCCATCGCCACGAAATCGGAATTTTCGCACTGCTCGCGAACCTGTTTCTGCAGTGTCGGCTGAATATTGGCGAGAAAAAGCAGCTTTGCGTTTCTTGAATTCTCTGAAAGCTTTGGAGCAAAGGTCTCGAACACATTTAACTGTGTGTCGAGCGTATGCGCCATGTTCATATCGTATTCGTAACGGCCGCTCCAAAAAAAGGTTTTTCCATCGGGCACGATCTCGATATCATCCGTGTTAATTGAGTGCCGCCGGAAGACATCCCATTCCGCCTCGCCAAAGTCGCCACCGACCACGCCCACCGCGTTCACTTTTGTAAAAAAACTGGCCGACAACGAAAAATGCGTTGCCGCGCCGCCAAGAATTTTGTCCCGTTTGCCAAATGGCGTTTCCAATGCATCAAACGCGACGGAACCTACAACTGTTAATGACATATGAGTTTAGAATTAAGAATTCAGAAGTCGGTAGTCGGCATAAAGAGTTGACCGCTGTTTTCCGACCTCTTACGATTTTACACGCCGGGATGGATTTTTGCGATTCGACCTCATCAGAACCACCTGCGGTAGTGGGTGGTTTCAAACCGCAGGCCGTGCAGCCTCAACCAACCGCTGCCGCAGGTGGTTCTGACAGCCGCCAAGGTGGATTTTTGCGATTTTCACCGGCGTAGAAAAGGCAGATCTTGTTGCCGTTCGGATCCTTGAGATAGGCCTGTCGCCAGAGCCAGGGGCGATCGGTCGGGTCTTCATCAAATGTGAGGCCGAGGCGCTTCAACTCCGTGACTTTACTGTCGAGATCGTCGCATTCGAAGTAAAGCGTGATGGTTTCGTTCGCCAGGACGTTATCGGCAATGTTGACCGAGAGAGTCGCTTCGCCGTCCGGACATTCGAGCCGGGCGTATCGAGGAAGGGAATCGACAATGCGGCGCAGGCCGAGTTTTTCGAAGAACTCGACGGTTTCGACAGGCCTTTCTGAGTAGATGGTGACTTGGTTGAGTTTCATCTGCGGAAACACGAGTGGTAGTGCGGGCCGAATGCCACGCGACGTAGGCCACACTCCCTACCGGTCGTGTTTCTGCCCTTTTATCTCGGCTAACGCCTTCTGTGCCTCGGTAGCGTAATCGCTTTGCGGATATTTGTCGGCGATGATCGACAGATATGCGATCGCGTCCTCTTTCAATTTAGCAGGCGCGAATTTTTCCTTTTCCTTCTCAAGCTTCAGATCAACCTTTTGCTTGCCCTTGTTTTCAGAGAGGTACCAGCTGCTCATCCCGGCGAGATAGAGAAACTCATCGATCTTTGAGAATGTCGGATAAGCCGCGTAGGTCTCCTCGAAACGCATTATCACGCCCTTGTAGGCTTTCTTCAGCCTATATGATTGCCATGCGACATCGAGATTGTGCTTCGCATCCGCCTCCATTACCGGGTCGCGGTCGATAGCGCGCGTGACGTTGCGTTGGGCTGTTATGCTTGTTACGCCGAGAAACAGGAGCGTGGCTATTAAGAGATAATTTCGGTTAAACATTGTTCTGGTTTGGATGCGACTGAGTCGATGGCGAGTTGTAACGACGGTTCGTGGAACGATATTCCGAAAGGCGGTCGACGGCCTCTCGCATTCACTTAAATGATATATCGTTTCTTACTCGCAGCCGGTTATTCTCCTCATTGATCTTTTTCGTTTCTTCGACAATGTCATGCGGCCGGGTGAGAAGGCGGTCGAGCTTTTGAAGACGCGCTCGTGTTTTTGAAAACGGAAAAAGTTTGGTCAGAAAACGTTTCATCCCATCCCTCCAGCGGCTCGTCAATGCTTCAAAAGCTGTGGGCGCTATTTTTTGCGAGCGGTTAAGCGAAAGCCAACATCGTGCCAGCCAAATTTCTCGGAATCGTAACCTCGCCTCGCACATCGCGCATTGAACTGTGACGAATTCCAGCCGCCTCCGCGCAAGACGCGTACGTTCTCACCATAGTGTTTTGCGCGTTTTGATAAGTTCGGGCTGCCATCGACTGGAAGGGTATCGTAACTCTCAAAATACATATCCGCAGTCCATTCTGCTACATTACCTTCCATATCAAAAAGGCCCCATGCATTAGGGGAATAAGTTACTACTTTCACGACTTTCTCAAGATACATATCATTCTCGGCGATCGCATTCCCATTACTCAGATAAAGTTTGTTCCCAAAACTGAATAGACTGGTTGTAGCGGCACGGCACGCATATTCCCATTCTGATTCACTCGGTAAGGAATAAATAAATCCATCGTTTCGCTGATTCATCCTATGTACAAAGGCATTGGCATCTTCCCAGGAAACGTAGTACATCGGAAGGTCATCGCCGACACCGAGTAAGGAGCGGTTCTTTTCGAATAAACCGAAAAATACTCGCCGTTTACCTTGCTTATCACGCTGTTGTTGCCAGGTCGTTCCCATCACCCATCGCCACTGAGATTGGGTTACCTCGAACCTCATTATTAAGATGCCCGCATCGATCTTTACCCGGTGTTTCGGTTTTTCATTGGCTAGCCACCTCTCTTTACAGTCTTTGACATTTTTAGTAAGCGCACAGGCGAGTTCTGTATCAGCCGCGTTGGATCCCATAAGAAACTCACCTGATGGCAAAGAAATAAACTCCATACCCAGCCCGTTCTTCACGACTTGCCCAGGATTTCGATCTTCCTGGGCATAGAGTGGAACTACAAAAACAAGTAGTGCCAAGCCATAAAACGCGATAAATCGCAAACGCATGTCAATGAGTCCCATTCCTTAATCAACTGCCATCAACTGCCCCCGACCATCAATTATTACTTAGATGCATACTTCCCGATAATCGCCTCAAGCTTCTTCGCCGTTTCAGCCGGCCAGTGGTCTGATGCCGTGAAGATCGCGTTCTTGATTGCATCACGATACTGGTTTGGCGTTTCCTTTGCGGCTACGCGACGAACGGCATCTTTGAGGATCAATTGGGCATTGCGGACGTTCTTGTTCAGGTACTCGACGACCATGTCGATGGTGACGGCGTCATGGCTGGTATGCCAGCAGTCGTAGTCGGTGACGAGGGCGAGGGTGGCGTAGGCGATCTCGGCTTCGCGGGCGAGTTTGGCCTCCTGCAGATTGGTCATGCCGATGATGTCCATGCCCCACTGGCGATAGACCTCACTCTCAGCCCTGGTCGAGAATGCGGGCCCTTCCATACAGAGATAAGTGCCCCCGCGGTGAGTCTTGACGCCGATAGCTTTGCACGAGGCCTCGAGAATATCGCCGAGCTCATTGCATACGGGGTGAGCGAACGTGACGTGTCCAACGATGCCTTCGCCGAAAAATGTCGATTCCTGTGCACGCGCGCGAGTACGATCAAAGAACTGGTCTGGAATGACCATGTCGGTAGGCGCATATTGCTCCTGCAGGCTGCCCACGGCTGAGACCGATAAAATGTACTCGACGCCAAGCAGCTTCATCGCGTAGATGTTTGCTCGAAACGGAAGCTCGCTCGGCGTCAATCTGTGGCCGCGGCCATGTCGCGGCAGAAAGGCGACCGTCACGCCGTCGAGTTCACCGATGATGAATGCGTCCGACGGCGAACCAAACAGCGTGTCGACCGCCTGCTCCCTGACATTTTCTAGCTCAGGCATCTGGTACAGGCCCGAGCCGCCGATTATTCCGATGTTTACTTGTTCCATAAAAAGGTCAGAACCGAGAGCGATAGCGACCGGGTTTCCTGACAACGCAACGAGTTTTCATGCCCGCGGAGCCGGCACCCAGTCGCTATCGCTCCCGGTTCTGACTGCAGCAACGGCTTTGATCTTGCCATCTATCTCTGCCAGCCTGCCCAGCGGCATCTCCACATCGTGATAAAAATGGCAGATCCAATTTTCTTCGACTGCTTGAGGTAAAGTGGCTCGCTTGAATTCCATTGTCTCCGTCGGAAAGAGGTCGTAGCTCATTATCCACGGCAGCGCGACGTGATGTCGCGTAGGGACCATGTCAAAAAAGCCGAAGAGCGTCTCGCTCCCGCGTGTGAGCTTGATCGTTTGCATGGTTTCGGAGTGGCCGCGGACCTGTTCGACGGTTAGGCCCTCGACCGGTTCGTAAGAGTCGGGCTTGAGGTCGATCTGTTTCGAATCGATGAGCGGATGCCAGTTTTCGGACAGATAACTTGCACGGTCGCGCTCGTGAGGACTCTCCGCGTGGGTGAATTCGCTTTTCGAGACGAGGTATCGGGCGTTCGGGAACTGCCCTACCAAGTCAGAACCACCTGCGGTAGCGGGTCGTACTGACACGGTGTTGCCACCTGCGTGGTCAAAATGTAGGTGCGTATTTATTACGATGTCGATGTCATTAGGCCCGCAGCCGGTGATCTCGAAGAGAGAGTCGGCGAACGGTCTTTCGCGAGTGATCCCGTACACGCCGATCTGCTTGGTCGTCCATTTTTCGCCCATGCCCGTCTCGATGAGGATCTTTTTCTTGCCGGTGTCGATGAAGAGGCAATTGCAGGTGAGCGTGACGCGGTTGAGATCGTCAGCCGGGCAGACGCGCTCCCAAACGACGCGAGGAACGACGCCGAACATCGCCCCTCCGTCTAATTTGAACTCACAATCGGGGATGACCTCGACGCGGTAATCGCCTAGCAACATAGTTATGAGTCCCGCCTTCAGGCGGCCGGACGTCGACGAAGAGG
>DATLNN010000388.1:0-3185 GCA_035536695.1 Pyrinomonadaceae bacterium
CAACGTCGAACCGCGAGCTGGTTTCTACAGGTTTTTAAAGGCAATTATCGAACACGGTTATGGCGAGCGTGTGATGTTCGGCTCAGATCCGATGGCCTGGCCCGGCCTGATCGAGCCTGCGATCCGCTCGATCGAGCAGGCCCCATTTCTAACCGCAAAACAAAAGCGAGATATTTTTTACAATAACGCCGCCCGCTTCCTGCGGTTGACGAAGGAAGAGATGGCGGCGCACAGGCGGCTTTAACGCTCCCGGAACGGCTTTACCCGAGCCCATGCCGGCCGCATCCGGTTGGTACAGCGTAATTATTTTCAGTATCTCGCGAGAGCCCGAAGTACATTGTACGTGAATCGGACGGCTATCATTAGTAAATCCCAGTATCAAGCAGCTCGGCCCGTATTTGTCATCAGGATAAGCCCCTAGGATCGTTGCGTTTCCGACCGCAGTTCGCGGACCGATATGCTTCTTAAGATGCTCTGATCGACCGCGTGTTTTGAGAAAAAAGCCCCCGGCAATCGCCGAGGCCTTTTCATGGTTGCAACGAGCCCTTACTTACGTGCGGGCTACTGACAACGGCAGGCGGGCAAGCCCGCCTCCGAACTACATCCCGACGGCCACGCCCGCCATGCCGCATGAACGCTGTCGCATTCATCGTACATATTGCAATTGGTGGCACATTTATGCTAGACTAGTCTGCTGGAATCCGCGCGTTTGCGGACTCAGGGTCCTTGAAAATAAAAATATTTCTGTATTTGTGCTTTGCGACCGCCACCCCGGGGCCGCGCCGGAGCACGGTGGGAATTCGTATGGCCATCTCGCTCAATTTGTGGCAAGATCGGCCAAAGACGCCCGGTCCCTTTCTCGGTCGGGACAAGCTTATTAGAAGTTAACGCTATTGTTTTCAACAGTTTCCTTTTTGTCCCAACCTCTGTGGGACAAACGGGACAGCGGGACAAGCGGGACAAGCGGGACACGGGACAAGCTCTAGAAGGCGGGTCAATGCTTCGAAACAATTTGTCCAACGTGACGTAACAGGAACGAATCCAAGACCTCGTGGAGACAGAAAGTAAATGACAATTAGAAACATCATTCGGCTGACGGCGTTGACTGCGGCGGCAGTAACACTCTTTATGACAGGTATGGACACTCCCGGAAAGGCGGCCGGCATGGCCGCGGATAATCCTCTGCTTGCAAAATGGGAAGGCCCGTATGGCGGTGTACCGCCTTTTGACAAGGTAAAGCTATCGGACCTGAAACCCGCGCTTGAGACGTCGATGGCCGAAAACCTCGCGGAGGTCGACGCGATAGCCAAAAACTCGGCGCCCGCGACCTTTGAAAATACGATCGTTGCACTTGAGCGCGCTGGGTCGACTCTGGAACGAGTATCGCGGATCTACGGCATCTGGACGGACAATATGAGCAACCCGGAGGTCCAGGCGATCGAGAGCGAGATGGCTCCGAAGCTGGCGGCGTTTGGCGACAAGATCACGCAAAACGAAGCCCTGTTCAAACGGATCGAGGCGGTTTACAATTCGCCCGAAAAATCGAAATGGACGCCTGAGCAGCAACGCCTCGTGTGGGTCTATTACACAAATTTCGTCCGCAGCGGAGCAAAACTCAACTCCGAGCAGAAAAAGCGGCTTTCCGAGATCAACCAGCAGCTCGCCGGGTTATTTACGAAATTCAGTCAGAATCAGCTGCTCGACGAGAGTGAGCCGTATGTAACACTCGAAACCGAGGCGGACCTTGCGGGGCTCTCGCCCGGGCTTCGCGATGCGGCGGCCCAGGCGGCTGCGGCCAAGAAGGTAAAGGCAGCGGGCATTATCCGTAACACCCGCTCGTCGGTCGATCCGTTCCTGACCTATTCGGAACGACGTGACCTGAGAGAGAAGGTCTGGAAGATGTTCATCAACCGCGGCGACAATGGCGACGCTCGGGACAATAACGCGATCATCCCGCGGATCCTCGCTCTGCGTTACGAGCGAGCAAAAATGCTCGGCTACCCGACGCACGCTCATTGGCGACTCGAGAACGCGATGGCGAAGAATCCGGAAAATGCTATGAAGCTAATGGAAGGTGTCTGGCCCGCGGCCCGGGCGCGCGTCAAGGAAGAGGTCGCCGACATGCAGGCCCTCGCCGACAAGGAAGGCGCGAAGATCAAGATCGAGCCGTGGGACTATCGCTTCTATATGGAGAAGGTCCGAAAGGCAAAATTCGATCTCGACCAGAACGAGGTCAAGAACTACCTGCAGCTCGACAAGATGCGTGATGCGATGTTTTACGTCGCCGGTGAAGTGTTTAACATGACATTCACGCGGGTGACCAACGTGCCTGTCTTTCATCCGGACGTGACGGTTTACGAGGTTAAGAACAAGGAAACCGGCAAGCATATTGGCCTATGGTATTTCGACCCGTACGCCCGCGACGGCAAGCGTTCGGGGGCGTGGATGAACGACTATCGCGAGCAGGAACGCTACGACGGCGAGGTAACCACCATCGTCTCGAACAACTCGAATTTCATCAAGGGAAAGCCTGGCGAGCCGGTGCTGATCTCGTGGGATGATGCGGTTACGCTTTTCCACGAATTCGGCCACGCAATTCACGGGCTGTCGTCTAATGTGACGTATCCGACGCTCTCCGGAACGAACGTGGCACGTGATTACGTCGAGTTCCCTTCACAACTTCTCGAGCACTGGGTCTCAACGCCCGAGGTTTTGCAGAAATACGCGCTGCATTACCAGACGGGTAAGCCGATACCTCAATCGCTGGTTGATAAGATCACAAAAGCCGCGACCTTTAACCAGGGGTTCGCGACGGCCGAGTATCTCTCTGCCGCATTGGTTGACATGAAGCTGCATCTGGCTGCCGATAAGAAGATCGACGCAGATGCGTTTGAAAGGGAAACCCTTGCTGCTCTCGGCATGCCGAGCGAATTGGTCATGCGGCATCGCACGCCGCACTTCGGGCACGTGTTCTCGAGTGACGGTTACTCGGCCGGCTATTACAGCTACCTCTGGTCTGACGTATTAACCGCAGACGCGTTCGGCGCTTTCACTGAAGGTAAAGGCGCGTACGATAAGGCGGTGGCCCAAAAGCTGATCAGGAACATCTTCTCGGTCGGCAACACAATCGATCCGGCCGAAGCGTACCGCAATTTCCGCGGCCGCGACCCGAATGTCGATGCGTT
>DATLNN010000389.1:0-2741 GCA_035536695.1 Pyrinomonadaceae bacterium
GAATATGTCCTGAAGGATCTCCATCAAAAAGGCGGAAACACCACCTTAGGGAGTGTGCCCCGTGTGTTCCATTCAAGTTATATAATGCCTTGCAGGCACACTCCCGGTCGTGTTTTCGCCTAAAAGACCTGAAATCCCTTGGACCTGAGGCAAAACTCGGCCAATTCCTCAAGCCAGTCATGGCTAGCGCTATAGTTTTTCCACTGGTCATCACCGTCCCGATGGAGCGTCATATCGTCCGGCGCGTCTGTGATCGTCAGGTCAGCAAAGATCCGCTTGTCCGGTTTTAGCCGCGGCAGATACTCCGACTTTATCCGCGAGCCTATCTCGTGTGCGTCATCTATCGACACCTTTACGCCTGTTGCGTTGTAGCCCATCTGTCGTATGGCGCCTTCGCTGATGACATCGAGGCTTTTTATCACCTCGAGCGCGGCCTTCCACTGCCATACGCTTGCCGTAAATTCAAAGTTCTCGCTGCCGAGATCGATCAAAGTGAAACTCATAGGAAAATGCTAAACGGCAAACGTCCATTGGTCAATGAGTTTCGCCCGGCGAAGCGATATAATTCTTGAATTCGAATGAAGTACGACGTGCCGATCAGAATAAATGTGCTGCGCCCGCCCGTGGGCGTCACCATGCAGGTTCAGCGAGGCCGCGCAGATCTTTTGCCGCCGACCGAGAGGCCGGGGCAGATCACCTTCGACTTTATGATCAAGGTCGACGTTTCCACCGGTGTTCCGAACTTTCTTGGAGAATTTGCGCAGGGCCCAAAGGACTCGCGTTTCATTTACGTGAACTCAGGAACGTATGCCGGGCAGCACGGCACATGCTGGTCGCGGCGAGCGAAAATTTCGCTGATGAATGTGACCCGAGAGCAGGTCGACGACGTTCTGTCGAATCAGAAGCGTATTCTGGAGACCTCGTTTACGGGCACCGGCCGCGACGGCGGTCCAACATGCGCCAGCGTAAAAGGTATCGAGTGGAAGGTGGTCGATCGATGAACGGGGACGGATACCTATCGCGGATCGGCGTCGATCGGTCGGACGTGGAGAGCGACCGAGCAAGTTTGTTCACTCTGCAGAAGGCTCACCTCATGGCCGTGCCGTTCGAGAATCTCGACATTCATTGGAAGCGGCCGATAGAGCTCGACATCGCAAAGTTTTATGCAAAGATCGTGGACGAAAAGCGCGGCGGGTTTTGCTATGAGCTGAACGGTTTGTTCAACGGGCTCCTCCGCGTCCTCGGTTTCAAAACACGTCTCGTTTCGGCACGCGTCTTTAACGGCACGGACCATGGGCCTGAATACGACCATGCGGCCATCATTGTGACGATCGGTGACGAAGAATATCTAGCCGATGTCGGCTTCGGCGAATTCGCCGCCGAACCGTTGCGTCTTGAGATGGGTCGAGAGCAAGTTGACGCGGCCGGAACTTTTATTCTCCGCCGCCTCGAGGACAACTATCTCGAAGTAGCAAAACGTGACGGCGACGCGTGGGCGAGCCAGTACACTTTCAAAGACATTGCCCGCGATCTCGCTGAATTTGCCGAGATGTGCGATTTTCAGCAATACTCGCGGGACTCGCATTTTACAAAGGGAAAGGTCTGTTCGCTGATGACCGAGGGCGGGCGAAAGACGTTGACAGATAAGAAGTTTATTATTACGACTCGTGACGAAAAGGAGGAAAGAGCAATTGGATCGGAAAACGAGTTTGATGCGATCCTCATGCAGGAGTTCAACATTCGTGCGATAAGCAAGTCAGAACCACCTGCGGTAGCGGGTGGTTAAGGTTAGGCTAAGGCTTTTTCACAAATCTCTTGAACATTTCCGACGTTTAACCACCACGTAGGCGCAGGTGGTTCTGATAGTTATGACGCAATCAATCTCATATGCCGACGCGGGAGTTTCGATCGACAACGCAAATCTTACAGTCGCGAAGATCCGGGAATTTGCGCGGTCCACATTTAACGAGCGCACCCTGACCGAGATCGGGAGCTTTGGCGGAATGTTTTCCGCAGCTTTTCCACAAATGGAGGAGCCCATACTGGTTGCGTCGGCCGATGGCGTCGGGACAAAGCTCAAGCTCGCTTTTGAAACGGGAATCCACAACACGGTCGGGGCCGATCTGGTAAATCACTGCGTCAACGACATCCTCGTACAGGGCGCGAGACCATTGTTCTTTCTCGATTACTTCGCCACCGGCAGGCTCGACGTCGCCACCGGCACGGCGATCGTCGAGGGCATCGCCGAGGGCTGCCGGCAGGCCGGCTGCGCGCTGATCGGCGGCGAGACCGCCGAGATGCCCGGCATGTACCACGACAACGATTACGACCTTGCGGGCTTTGCCGTCGGCGCTGCCGAACGCGGCACGCTGTTGCCGCGCGTCGACCTCGCCGCCGGCGACACGCTCGTCGCCATCGCCTCCTCCGGCGTTCACTCCAACGGCTTCTCGCTGGTCCGCAAGCTCGTCGAGATTTCCGGCATCGACTGGTACCTCCCGGCCCCTTTCGAGGCCGGCAAGACGCTGAGCGAGGCGCTGCTCACCCCGACCCGCATCTATGTGAAGCCGATCCTCGCGGCGCTGAAGGCCGGCATCGGCATCAAGGCGCTGGCGCACATCACCGGCGGTGGCTTCATCGACAATATCCCCCGCGTTCTGCCCGACGCGCTGGCCGCGCATATCGACCTCAACGCCGTCAGTGTCCCGCCGGTGTTTTCCTGGCTCGCCCGGGTCGGCGGCATG
>DATLNN010000390.1:0-4535 GCA_035536695.1 Pyrinomonadaceae bacterium
CTCACGCATACCAGCTCTCGATGAGCTATTCTGATAGCATGTCGAGCATTTGGCAGACCTCGAAACGCGACATCGGCCTTGCTAACGGTCCACTCGTAATGGGGATACTCAACGTTACGCCGGACAGCTTCTCTGATGGCGGCGGTTCCGCTGACGATGCCATAACAAAGGCTGAACGCATGATCGCGGACGGGGCAGATATCATCGACATCGGCGGCGAATCGACGCGGCCCGGCAGCCGGCAGGTCGATGTCGAGACAGAACTGCGGCGCACCCTTCCGGCCATCACGGCCCTCGCACGACGATTTGAGGTCCCGTTGTCCATAGATACAAGCAAGGCCGTCGTGGCGCGGGCCGCGCTCGATGCGGGTGCGGAAATTGTCAACGATATTTCCGGCTTGCGCTGGGATCGGCGTATTGCCGATATCGTTGCGGAAACGGGTTCGGGATTGATACTGACGCATTCGCGCGGCACCTTTGAGACAATGCACCGCCTTGAGCCCGTGGAAGATGTCCTGAAGGACCTTTTCCTGGGATTTCGATCCAGCATATCCACGGCGAAAGACGCGGGGGTCGCCGAAGAACAGATCGTGCTCGACGTTGGAATCGGTTTCGGAAAGACATCTCAGCAGAATTTAGAGCTTCTGGCAAGACTTGATAGAATAGTGTCTGAATTTCCGGGATTTGAGTTGCTGGTCGGAGCCTCCAGAAAGTCCTTTATCGGCAATCTTCTAGGCGGAGTGCCGCCTGATCAACGGCTGGCGGGGAGTATCGCGGCCGCCTGCATAGCGGTTGATCGCGGAGTGCGGATCGTACGCGTCCACGACGTTAAGGAAACCGTTGACGCTCTAAAGATCGTCCAGGCCATCGTATGTCAATGATAAGACTGCTACCGATCCTACTGTTCGCAGGCCTTGGCTTTACCGACTGTTATAAACCGGTAACCAACTCAGGCCTTCCTAAAAATATAAGGACTGTAGCCGTGCCGGCGTTCCAGTTCGAGCCGAAGGGATTGCGCTATCGGGTAGAGGCCCGCTTTACGGAGGCGGTGAGCCGCGAGATCATCCGCCGCGGAAACGGGCTTAGAGTCCAGGGCTCTCTTACAGGCGCCGACGCAGTGCTCGAGGGCACGATCCGGGATTTTAGTTTCTCGGGCGTCCTTCTCGATAGCGAGGGTCGGGCACGTGTTTACGAGGTCACAATAGTAACAGCCGTGACCATCCGCAGCTTGCGCGACGATAAGATACTCTACGATAATCAGAATTTTATCTTCCGCGACTCGTTCGAATTTACGTCGGACCCGCGCTCCTTCTTTAACGAAGAAGATCCGGCCGTCGAACGCATGGCCCGCGCCTTCGCCGAAGCCGCCGTCTCCGCATTTATTAATGGCATGGGCGTGAAAGAAGAGAAAAAATAGCCGCAAAAAGTCTCGATAGACGCAAAACAAGAATAAGGGCAACGTTTAAAGGCAGCCGTGAAAGAACTCTTAAGCTTTGCAATGTGATGCGGGAACCTAAGTAATTACCTGATCTCTTGCGCCTTTGCGCCTTTTCGCGGCAATTTTCTTATGTCTTTTTCGCGCGAGGATTTACGTAATCAGCTAAAACGCCGTGAGATCGGCCCGGTGTACGTTTTATATGGGCCAGAGACACATCTGCGCGATCTGGCGGCGAGGACTATTGCCGACTTTGTTTTTGGCGAGGGCGACCTTCGGGATTTCAACGAGACTTGTTTTAGCCTTGAAACTGTAGGCAATCTTGAGCGCGCCTTGGCCGCATCCCAACAGATCCCAATGATGGCAGCCCGCCGGGTGGTCAAGATCACTGATATCCGCGTTTCGGCGACAGGTTATCGCGACACGGTCAGCGAGGCTCACGAACCATTATTGTCAGCATATTTTGCCAACCCCGCCCCTCGATCCGTGGTGATCCTGGTCGCTGACGAGCTAAACGGCGTTCGGAAGATGGGCAAGCTGCTTCAAAACAGCGGATGTGCCGTCGAATTTAGGTCACTCGATGAAAAAGAGTTTGCCGCTTGGGCCAGACGTGAGATCGCCGATGCTGGCGCGCAGATCGACGATGTGACCCTGCGATCGCTGCTAGTCCAGATAGGCCCGGACACCCTGCGGCTCACCAACGAAATCCAAAAGCTTACTGCGGCAGCGCTGCCAGACAATAGGATAACTTTCGAGCTGATCAAGCAGCTGGTGCCGAGTTCACGTGAGCTCAGCAATTTTGATCTTACTGATCATCTTGTCGCAGGCCGCCCGAGAGAAGCTATCAAAGTGCTCGAGAAGATACTTGACGACGGGGCCGAACCCCTCGCGCTGTTGGGCCTCATCGCCTCTAACTACCGGCGATTGCTGCTGGTAAAGGAACTGATGAGCCGCGGCGTGCCGCGCAATGAGGTGGCCAGCACGGTCAAACTGCGCTACCGCGATCAGGAATCTTTTCTGGCTGCGGCCCGGCGCGCCGATCTCGCCGGTTTGATCCGTGCGATCAAACGACTGGCGGACGCCGATCTTGCCATAAAGACCTCGAAAGGCGGCGGAGGCCCAGCGGGGGCGCGAATGCAGCTCGAGATGCTGGTTTGCGAACTGGCCACGCTCTAGCGCAGGTTATATAGGGGAAACTCCCGATGACTTGTTGAAATGATTGTACAACTCGTTATAATCGCTCACTGCACGATGAAGGATCAGGGGCATTTGCGGTATGTCGCCGGTGTTTACGATCAGATTCAAATTTCTCAGAAATGCGTCGTGAGCGTTCATGGTCGTGCCCGCGTCTTCGAGCGAAACCGGATAGAGGCGCTGTTGCTCGGATGAGTACATAGAATTCGCTGGATGCCGCCGGGGATAGAAGGCAAGAACTTTTTTAACATTTACAAATTATGTTGTATTACATCGGGTCGCAGTCTACACCAGATAGGGCATTCATGGATCGTATATCGGGTCTGGCAAGGAGGGCAGAGATCATAGCCGCGGAGTTCGCACCAGCATCAAAGACGGAGCGCAGATTGCCTGGGTTTATGCCGCCGATAGCGACAAGGGGAATATTGTCGACGGCCTTTCGCACATCCTTCAAACCATTCAAACCGACGGCGGCGTCCGGGTCCTGTTTTGATCGCGTGGGAAAGATCGGCCCTATGGCGATGTAATCGATTGGGAGCCGTGTCGCTGTCATCGCTTGTTCTATCGAATGGGTCGAGTACCCAATAATCGCGTCAGAACCAAGCATTCGTCGGGCTTCTTCAGGAGGTAAGTCGTCCTGACCCAGGTGGACGCCGTCCGCCCTACTATACAGAGCGATGTCCACTCGATCATTGATGATCACCCTGACGGCGTGCTGCCGCGCGTAGGCGATCGTTTCGACTGCATCCTCGTAAAAATCCTGAGATGTGAGACTCTTGTCGCGAAGCTGAATAAGGCGTGCGCCTCCGGCGATAAGGCGTTCGGCTTGGGCACGGTGAGAGAGGCCCGACCGCGGCGCATCTGTAATAGGATAAATTCTCGGCGGAACGAAATTCAGATTTCTAAACCAAACCCTTGATCATTAAGAAGCAGTCTTCACCGTTGTTATAGTATTTGCCGATCCGCTGAACGACCATAAACCCGGCGCGTCGGTATAGGTTCTGCGCCTCGGTGTTGCTTACACGAACCTCGAGCATTACGGTGGCAACGTCGCGCTCTCTAAGTGCCTCTTCCACACGACGCAGGAGGCGGGCTCCGATCCCGCGACACCGGTGCTCCGGGGCAACGCCTATTGTCGTACTATGGGCGGAATTTTGGTCCTGGACCATTACAAAAGCGAAGCCGACCATTTCAGACGTTGGGGTATCTATTCGATAGCTCAGCGTACGAGGTTCGTTTAGCAGGTAATCGAACGTGTATTTTGTATAATTATCGCCCTTGCGGAAACAGCGAAGGTTGAGCCTGAGGACTTCCGGCAAATGTTCGATCGTAAGGGGCTTAAGTTCATAAACAGTCGGCGGGGCCGGGACGATCGGCTCGGGCTCAGCCAGAAACGCCGGCGTGAATAGGTTTCGAATTGTTTCCAGAACGGCCATTGAAAGAGTCGAGAGTCGGAGTCGAAAATCGGAAAGTTTGACTCCCGACCCGTGACTCTCGGCTAATAAATCAGCATGCAGTCACCGTAGCTGTAAAACCGATACCTCTCGGCGACGGCGTGGCGGTAAGCTCTCATTATAAGGTCGTGGCCCCCAAAAGTTGAAGTGAGCACCAGTAATGAGCTTTGCGGCAGATGAAAATTAGTAAGCAGCGCATCGACAGCGCCGAATTTATAGCCCGGCGTGATCGTCAGGTCCGCGATCTGCCGGCCCTCGGTAAAATAGCCGCGTTTTTTAATGTTTGTCTCCAGCGCCCGCGTTGTCGTGGTCCCGACCGCTACGATCTGCCGGCCGTCATTTTTAGCCCTATTGAGAATGGCCGCGGCCCCCGGGCCTATCTTATACTGCTCCGGCGAAACCGAATGATCCGCGAGATCCTCAACTCGGACAGGCTCAAACGTACCGTAGCC
>DATLNN010000391.1:0-4343 GCA_035536695.1 Pyrinomonadaceae bacterium
GGTGCGGACCTGGCGGCGATTCAGAAGATCGCGGACGCTACTTATGAAGAGAATGTTGCGGACGCCCGGTCGTTAGCTGATCTATTTGAGCTCATCCGCAAGCTGCGCGTCCCCGTGATCGCAGCGGTGCATGGCCGGGCACTCGCGGGCGGCTGCGGGCTGGCCACCGCCTGCGACCTGGTCATCGCGACGCCAACGGCCAGGTTCGGTTATCCGGAAGTAAAGATAGGATTCGTGCCTGCGATGGTCGCTGGAATACTAAGGCGAAACCTTGGCGAAAAGCGCAGTTTCGAGCTGCTGACGCAGGGTTTTGAGTTCTCCGCCGAGGAGGCGAATGCCATCGGGCTCGTTAACGACCTGTTCGAAGACGAAGGCTTCGAGGTTGCCGCTATCGAATATGCTTCGCGTTATGAAAAGGTCAGCGTCTCGGCAGTCGCCATGACAAAGCGCCTGCTTTACGACATCGACTTCGACGATCTCTCCACCGCGGTCGCCAAAGGCGTGGAGACCAACGCCCGTGCCCGCATGACCGACGATTGTAAAAAGGGCATTGCTAAATTTCTGGGTAAGGCGTGATCCCGATCAAACCGCGCGCCGCAGCAGCTATTGATATTTCCCTCTGATCGATTGCCTGATATGTAATCTGGGCGACAACCATTTCTCCGCTGGACGTGAATACTAGTTCAGTAGTCACACTGCACAATATATGAACGCACTAAAGTTGCTGATGGCGGACCACGCCGAAGTGGATCGCATGTTTAAGGAGTCCGAGGGCGCCGCGCGGGGCAAGAAACGGGAGATCTTTTTTCAAGTAAAAGCCGCGCTTGAGGCTCATGCCTGGATCGAAGAGACGATTTTCTATCCGACGCTGCAGTCGTCGGGAGATAAGAAACTGATCGAGTTGACCGCCGAAGCAATCCCGGAACACATCGATATGAAATGCTTTCTGGGTGAGATGGACGCTGCTTCGACCGACGCGTCGAAGTTCGAGCCGCTGTTTACAAAGCTGATCGAGGACGTGCGACACCACGTCAAGGAAGAAGAGGGCGAGATGTTTCCGGGTGTCGGGAAACGCTTCTCGGACGATGAGCTCGATGTGCTCGGTTCTCAGATGGAGAGCGAGAAACGACGGTTCCAATCGTCAACGGAAACTATCTACGGTTAGGCATTAGGTCTCAGTTAAAAGGAAAAAATGGCAACTAAGAAAAAGAATCTTAACGTTAGCGAAAAGCAGATCGATCTGGAGATCAACAAAGAGGATGGTGCAGACGAGTTTTTGACCACCAACCAGGGCGTCCGCATAAATGACAACCAGAACTCCCTAAAGGCGGGCAATCGAGGCCCAACGCTGCTCGAAGATTTCATCATGCGTGAAAAGATCACGCATTTTGACCATGAGCGCATTCCGGAGCGCATCGTTCACGCGCGTGGGTCCGGTGCCCACGGGGTATTTCGTGTTTATGAGCCGATGGCGAAGTGGACAAAGGCCGGCTTTCTACAGGACCCGGCGGTGGAGACGCCGGTTTTCGTTAGGTTTTCGACCGTCGCCGGTGAGCGCGGATCAACGGACCTGGCACGGGATGTACGGGGTTTCGCGGTGAAGTTCTACACAAATGAAGGCATCTTTGATCTGGTCGGGAACAATATACCGGTGTTCTTCATCCAGGATGCGATGAAATTCCCCGACCTTGTCCATGCGGTAAAGCCCGAACCGCACAACGCAATGCCTCAGGCCGCATCCGCTCACGATACCTTTTGGGATTTCATCTCGCTGATGCCCGAGTCGGCCCACATGATCATGTGGCTCATGTCGGACCGGGCGATCCCGCGATCTTATCGAATGATGGAAGGTTTCGGGGTGCATACGTTCAGGTTTATCAACGAGCGGAACAAGTCGACTTTTGTTAAGTTTCATTGGAAACCTCTGCTCGGTGTTCACAGCGTCGCATGGGACGAGGCGCAGAACATCTCCGGAAAAGACCCGGACTTTCACCGTCGCGACCTCTGGGAGGCGATAGAGACGGGAGCCTTTCCAGAATATGAGCTCGGCGTGCAGCTGGTGCCCGAGGCCGATGAGCACAAGTACGAATTCGACTTGCTCGATCCGACAAAGATCATTCCCGAGGAACTCGTTCCCGTGCGACGGATCGGCAGGCTGACGCTGAATAAGAACCCTGACAATTTCTTTGCTGAAACGGAGCAGGTGGCCTTTCACGTAGGCCATGTCGTGCCAGGTATCGATTTCACAAATGATCCGCTCCTGCAGGGTCGGCTTTTCTCGTATTTGGATACACAGCTGATCCGCCTTGGAGGGCCGAATTTCCACGAGATCCCGATCAATCGTTCTGTGGCCCCGGTCCACAATAACCAACGTGACGGTTTCCATCGCCAGACGATCAACACTGGCCGTGTCAGTTATGAACCGAACTCGCTGGCCGGCGGATGCCCATTCCAGGCAGCGATAAAAGAGGGTGGATTCGCGAGCTTTACGGAGAGAGTCGATGCACACAAGGTTCGCGAGCGCAGCCCGAGCTTTCACGACCATTTCAGCCAGGCGACGCTCTTTTACAATAGCCAGTCCGATGCGGAGAAACGCCACATTATCCGCGCGTTCCGCTTTGAGCTTGGAAAAGTGGAGGTTCCTGCTATCCGAGCACGTATGGTGGGCATTCTGACGCAGGTCGACAAAGGCCTGGCCGCTGCCGTCGCCGAGGGCCTTGGATTTCCGGTTCCGAAGCCCGAGCTGCCGATCAACAGGTCATTCGGTGCCGACACAAATCCCAAATCGGTCCAGCCCGTCAAGGTGTCGCCCTCGGTGGAGTCGTCTGAGCCGTTGAGCATGGCCAACACCGTCAAGGACACGGTCAAAACACGAAAGGTCGCGGCGCTTATCGCCGACGGATTTGACGGCGCTCAGGTCGCGGCGATGAAAGAGGCCCTCTTAAAGGAGGGGGCGATGCTTAAAACTGTGGCACCGCGCCAGGGCGCGATCCTGACAGCGGACGGTAAAGCCGTCGCTGCCGACTTTAGCCTCTTGACGACCGCTTCCGTGCTGTTCGACGCTGTGTATATTCCGAGCGGCGCCGCGAGCATCGAGACGCTGGCGGCTAACGCGGACGCGTATCATTTCGTAGACGAGGCGTACAAACATTGCAAGGCTATCTGCGCGATCGGCGACACAGACCTCTTCATCGGCAATACATTTGCCGGAAAGGCCGAAGGCGATGAGGCAGTGATCATAGCGGATAAACTCAAGGATGGTCTGCCTCGCTTTATTAAGGCAATTGCTAATCACCGTAACTGGAAGCGTGAAGATAGCAGAAAAGTGCCCGCTTAGGCGCGAGATGCGGAATTTAATGCCGCCGCTTAGCGCTTACGCGTCGACGATCTCGACCTTAGTCTCGATCAGCGACTTGGGGATGAGGGCGGGGAAGTAGGCCATTATTTCTTCGACTTTTGGGCGCCCGCCGGCGAAGCCTGTGACGCCGGGAGGGCCGGTGAGGATGAGCGGGGCGATCTCCTTGGTGAAGCGTTCGACGTCGGCTTTGTTGGGGCCGCGCACGCCGATGCGGAGCTGGACTTCGGGGATATTGGACGGAGCTCGGACATTCATGTCCGCACCGCCGGTTCCTCCAGCGAAGCGGGTGTTAGCGTTATGGACGGCCGACGCAGCGTCCGCCGTTGGGGACAGGAGTGTCCCCGCTCCGGCCAAGTGCCCGTGCGTAGCATTCACTCCTACGAACTCCGTGAGCATCACGTCGAACTTTAGGCCGAGGTTGTCGAGGCGTTGGCGAAGGATCTTGTCGGCCGCCTGGGCTTTTTCGAGGGCATCGGGCCATGAATAGACGAGGGTACCAACCGATTTCCAGCCGTCGGAATAGGCGATGGAGACTTTGTAAAAGTCTGTTTTCGGGCTGCCTTTGATGCCGAAGACGCGGACCTTGTTCTCGCCGGCGGCCTCGAGATTGATCGACGAGAAATCGGCGACCACGTCGGGCGTAATGTACGCCTTGGGGTCGCCCATTTCGTAGAGGAGCTGCTCTTTGACCGACTGGACGTTGACGCGACCGCCCGTGTTGTCGTGTTTGGTCACGATGAAGGTGCCGTCGGGCGACGCCTCGACAATCGGAAAGCCGATGTTCGCCATGTCGGGGATCGACTGCCAATCGTACTGGCAGTTGCCGCCGCTGCATTGGGCGCCGCACTCGATGATATGGCCGGCGATCGTGCCGGCGGCAACACGGTCCCAGTCATCGAAGGTCCAACCGAATTCGTGCATAAGGGGCGCGAGCGTTAGACCGGTATCGGTCAGCCGTCCGCCGACGATGACGTTGGCGCCTTTG
>DATLNN010000392.1:0-7901 GCA_035536695.1 Pyrinomonadaceae bacterium
GCCGCGTCCACCCACGGTGCCGCTTCCACCGCTGGTATTGCCGCCCTTGCCTCCACGAACCCCGACTGCCTCGACGGCGTTGGTCCCGTTGCCTCCGACCACCGACGGCTGTAACCCTCCAACGGTAAATTGAAACCCCTGAGGCGCCTGAGGGTGTTTAACCGGTGTTCCTACGCTCATACGCGTGCCGATAACACCTGTGCCGCTGATGTTAAAGTTGCTTGACGCCTGCGGCGACGTCGTGTTCGCAATAAAATTCGCGCCGCCGGTTGTAAGGGTCACGTATTGGGTGGCCGCGACCCCGCCGAGTTGTTGTGAATTTTCTGAATGGAGGCTCTTGATCGCGTAAGGAACGGCTTTTATCTGTTCGCGTGGCGTCAATATCGTAAACGACGCTCCGGCACCCGTCGGTCTGACACGCACTTCGAGAAACCGGTCGAGACCGGGAAACTGGTTGCCAAACTCAAGCGTTGCCGCAAAGGCGCCATTCGTCACCGTTACACTGCTTAAAGTCAGCGTCGCACCAACCTGAGTGCCCCCTGTTGCCGCGTCCCATAGACTGAACTGAAAGTCGTGATTGCCACTGGCGGGTGCACCAGTGCTTTTCAAATGGCCTTGATACGTAAATCCGGTCCCTTGCGCAAGGGCGTAAACGGCGAACAAACTGATCAAAACCGCACTGATTGCGAGTTTATTCAACATGATCTCTCCTCGTGAATGGCGTTGGATTCAAATCAACGGCCTAGGACGTGTCCGTTGATTGTTCGTTTTCTATCTGCTTTTAGCGAGAAAATTGAGTCGATGGTATCATCGGGCGCAGAGTTTTTTTTCACCGTATAATGGCCGCAGTCCCGCAGGAAATTACTAACCTTTTGATCAAGTGGAGCGAAGGCGATGCTGCCGCGCTCGATGAGTTGGTCGGGCTTACTTATCTGGATCTGCGGCGGATAGCTCGGCAGTATATGCGACGAGAGAATGTGCAGCACACGCTGCAGACGTCCGCACTGATCAATGAGGCCTATTTGCGGCTGGTGGATCATGACGCGGTGGAATGGAAGGACCGCGCGCATTTTTTTGCCGTGTCCGCGCAGGTAATGCGCCATATCCTGATCGACCACGCCCGACGGCACCGCGCTGGCAAGCGTGGCGCCGGCGCGACACACATCGCTCTGGATGACGGCGCGGCCCTTATCCAGGAACGAGCGGCGGAATTCGTCGCCCTCGATGGCGCACTCGAACGTTTGGCCGGCATCGACGCGCGAAAGAGCCGGATCGTTGAGTTGAGATTTTTCGGCGGTCTGACGGTTGACGAGACTGCCGAGGTCATGAAGCTTTCGCCCATCACTATCAAGCGCGAATGGCGTTCGGCGCGGGCATGGCTGCATCGGGAGATCATCGGAGATGCGAACGGTCCGGTGAAGATAACTGACCCTTCGGGTCGCAGTTTCTCGCTATCTAAGACGTGAGCCCTAAGCAAATCTTGTCCGAGGTGAGCGGCGACCGATGAATGATAAAGGTTGGCAGCAGGTTGATAAAGTATTCCAGGCGGCTGTCGAACTCGACGCCGCTCGCCGGGCAGAATTTCTGAATGTCGCCTGCGGGGATGATCAATCTTTGCGGGCCGAGGTCGAATCACTCCTGACGGCAGATTCTCAGTCGTGGAATATTTTGGACACTCCGGTGCTCGCCTCGGCAGCCATCCTGCTCGACGAGGGAACGGGTTTGGGGCCGGGCGACGAAGTTGGCCATTACGAGATCCTGAAACTCCTCGGTAAGGGCGGGATGGGCGAAGTTTATCTCGCTCGGGATCGGAAATTGAACCGTAACATCGCGCTCAAACTGCTGCCCTTTTATTACACGCAGAACTACGACCGGGTGCGACGCTTCCAACGTGAAGCCCAAGCTGCCTCGGCCCTGAATCATCCAAATATCATCACCATCTACGAACTCGGAAGTGCGGACGATCGACAATTCATCGCTACGGAGTTCATCGAGGGCGAAACGTTGCGCGAACGAGTCTCCGCCGGGCCGTTGCCGCAGACCGAAGCGATCGGCATCGCGATGCAAACGGCAAGTGCCCTCGGAACCGCGCACCAGGCTGGTATCGTGCATCGCGACATTAAGCCCGAGAATATAATGCTGCGGCCAGATGGCTATGTGAAGGTCCTCGACTTTGGCCTGGCGAAGCTCGCTGAGCACTTCGAGCCGCAACCGCAGGCGGCGGGGGCTGATGAGGCCGACATATCGTCCGGCGTCCTAATGGGAACTCTCAGATATATGTCGCCCGAACAGGCTAGCGGCTCGGTCGTAGATGCTCGAAGCGACATCTTCAGTCTGGGGGTCGTGCTCTACGAGATGATCGCGGGCCAACCTCCCTTTCAAAACAAGAACGTCGCCCAGCTTTTGGAGTCGATATTGAACGACGAGCCGCCCCCACTCGCCGGTTTTTCTAACCAAGCCGTTCCGGGGCTCGCTGCCATAACGTTTAAGGCGTTGGAGAAGGAACCTGGGAACCGCTATCAGGACGCTCGTGATCTGCTGCTCGACCTTAGGCTTGTAAAGGACAAATTGGATCACGGGGCCAAGTTTTCGAAGAGCGAATCGGGTAGGTTCTCGCACCTAGGTTCGATCCGGACGATCGGTTCGGCCGCAGCTCTTATCGCTATTCTGTCCGTAATTGTTTTTATAGGCATCGCTCTCAACAACTCTCCCCCGCAGACGTCGGCAGTTTCGGCGGGCGATCCCGATTCACTTAGCGGCGGGTCCTGGACGTCAAAGGCACCTATCTCTTCAGCTCGGTATCAGGTTGAACCGGCCGTGCTGACCGATAGGGTCTTTTTTGTCGGAGGCTGGAACCTGTGTACTCCGTTCGCAAACATGGAATCGTACGATCCAACGCTCGGGGGCGGCTGGGTACAACACGCGCCGATGCTAACGGCACGCGGGGGCCACGGCGTCGGCGTATTACACGGGCTGCTCTACGCAGTAGGCGGCACAGTCGATTGCGGCGGCGTTAATACCCGAAGCGTTGAGGCCTATGACCCGGCGCTCAATAGCTGGTCGCCACGAACATCGCTGCCGACAGAGCGCACCGGGCATGTAGTGGCCGTTGCAAACGGCCGGCTCTACGCGATCGGAGGACAGAGCGACGGAGCTACCGCCACGTCCCTGAACACGGAATACGATCCGGCCCTCGACCAATGGACCAGTCGAGCGCCAATGCCGACGGCGCGTACCGCTTCCGCCGTGACAGTTCTAAACGAGATCATTTATGTGATCGGCGGCAGTTTCGGTCATCGTCCGCTAGCAACAGTTGAGGCATACGACTCCCGAAGCGACTCGTGGACCATTCGTAAGCAGATGCGCTCGCCACGAGCATTTCACGCGGCTGCGGCCGTGGGCGGCCTTATCTATGCATTTGGCGGGTCGGATAGTGATGAGGTGGAGGTTTACGACCCGGCGACGGATACGTGGGAACTAGCCGCTCGCATGCCCGAACGGCGAGCTCAAATTCACGCTATAGCGTTTGAAGGATCGATCTATTTCGGCGGAGGCTCCAGCGGAGGGGATTATCTTTCCAGCATGGTGGCCTTCAGGCCTACACCGGTCGCGAAACCCAGTCCCGAAAGATGTCCGACCGTTGAGGCGGAGACCACGGCACCGATGCCAACTGAGCGAGGCGCAATGGCCGTCGGGGAGATAAATGGCCTCATCTACGTCGTTGGCGGATATGACCGGAACTCCCGCTCTCTGCCGAGCAATGACGCTTACGATCCAGTTGCCGATCGGTGGGCTTCAAAGTCCTCGATGCCGACGGCGAGAGAGGTGGCTGGAACCAATACAGCCGTCGTGGATGGAAAGCTGTACGTCATCGGCGGCAACGCGCGCGGTTATTGCTCGAATGCAAACGAAGCATACGATGCGGCGACCGACACGTGGGCCTCCCGAACGCCGATGCCGACTGCTCGATGTCACTCGGCGGTCGTCGCACATAATGGACTGATATACGTATTCGGAGGTACGAACACAAACGGCTCAATTCGCTATTCGGCCCTAGAAATATATGATCCGTCCACGGATGCATGGAAGACGGGAGCTCCGATGCCGACTGGTCGGAACTTTGCTGGGGCCGCCGTGCTCGGCGGGGTCATTCATGTGATCGGCGGCTGGAATCCCGCCCTGACGCCGGATGGATCGCTCGACGTGGTCGAGGCCTACGATCCCGCCACCGACAAGTGGGCAAAAAGATCGCCGCTCCTCCAGGCGAGATTCGCCCTGTCCGCGGACATCGTCAACGGATCTCTCATCGTAGTTGGCGGCGAAGCCAACCGGACGAGCGTAACAACTATCGAGGCTTACGATCCCGTTACCGATTCATGGTCAACGCTCGCGAATTTGTCTAACGGCCGAGTTTTCCATTCAGCCGTGGCTTTGAACAACACGCTCCACATATTCGGCGGTCGAACCGCGCCGTATATCGCCGAACCCGTCGCAACGACCGAGGCCCTCAATATCGCCCGGTGCCCGGATCCAAATTAAATTCCGGTGGTGCCGCTGACAGCCGTTGGCTTTTGTTCTACAACAGCTGCTGTTCGCATGATGCTCTTGGCGGTCGATTGCCGTGAGCATCATGCGCGATGCTCCTCTGTTGATCGGGTAGCTCAACCTTGGTCCGGCGGTCAACACGGAGGCTTACGAATTTGCAGCATCCTGGTGCAGCAGTCCGCGGTCAGTTCGCCGCAGACTTCCCGCCGATTGTTAGAAAGGGCAGTTTCCCGGCGCTGGACGGGGTATCAATCTGGGGGCACCCGTGGGAATTAGCTGAACCACTACGTTCACGAGAGGAACAGTTCCCTCGTTCCGTACGATGTGCAGATCATTGCCCGGTTCGAACAGGCTCGAGCCGGCGGGAACAACCGCAGGTGTGCATGTCGGATCGTCACCGTGGTACAGAGTAGCAGTCCCCGATTTGACGATAAAGAAACTTGGTCCCAAATGGATATGCCACGGAAGTGATCCGCCGGGAGGGATCGTGACCTCGACCACGTGAAAATCCGATATCCCCTTTGTCTTTATCTTGGCATGCCATCCGTCGTTTACCAGGTTTTCATTTATCTCGTCGAACTGGGTCACCGGGGCGAGTGGCGTCACCGTCGGTTGGCCGAATGCGGAATATGACGTGGCTGCCATTATGAGAACAGTTGTACCGATCGCGGAAACAAGTCCGTCCTTCACTCTTTTAATCTTCATGTTAGACCTCCGTTCATTCTTAGATTGCGTAGCATTATTTCAGTCTGTTGCGCCTAGGGCGCGACGGGGTATTTTTTGCTTTGCCATTTTCATTTCGCATAAGATACAGTTCGTAGTCGAAACTGCGAAGCTTCTGCCCGTTACACCTTTTGGTGATGCAAAGATAAGTTGGCGAGGTAGTCGATGTCTTTAGATTTACAATCAAATAATCATCAAAGTAACTTCAAAAGGTTCAATTCTCCTGATTCCGCTATTTACGAATTTGAGGATTTCCGTTTGGATGCGTCGCACTTGATGCTTTACCAGGGGGGTCACGAGATAGCTCTAACTCCAAAACAGGTCGAAACACTCTTTGCCCTCATCGAAGGAGGAGGCGAGATAGTCAACAAAGACACGTTGATGAACCGGCTTTGGGGTAATGCTTTTGTTGAGGAGTCGAATCTTAATCAGAACATTTATGTCTTGCGAAAGATACTGGGTAAAACGGTTGACGGCCGGCCGATGATCGAAACTTTCAGACGTCGCGGTTATCGATTCAACGGCAAGTTAAAACAGAACGAGCGAACAAGGCCTGAGAACGCGCCGGGAAAACAACCTGAAGAAGCCGCCCATTTATTACACTTCCCTTTGGACATCAGCTCCAGACGAAACGCGCAGGAACCGGCCGTCGGCAATTCGCATAGGAAGAAGCAGCTGATTACCCTTTTCGCGTTTCTTACCGTGCTTGCGACGTCTATCAGTGGCTACCTTTATTCGAGAATGGCGACATCTGATTCTAGCAAGCGGACGATCGCCGTTCTGCCGTTGAGACCTATTAGTCTCGCGAACCGAGACGAGATCTATGAGATTGGAATTGCTGATTCCCTGATTCACCGCCTCAACACAGAAAAGAGCCTGATTGTTCGGCCTTTGAGCGCGACGCGAAAATACACAGGCTTAGAACAAGACCCGGTAGCTGCGGGTCGAGAGCAAAGGGCTGATTATGTACTTGCTCTGAGCTATCAATTATCCGACGGAAAGGTTCGCGTTATAGCTCAGCTTTTGAACACTGCCACCGGGCAGCTGGAAGACTCGTATAAAATCGAAAAAGAGGCTGGGGATGTCTTTGTGCTGCAAGACGCGATCGCGGGGGAGATCGGAAATTTGTTGCTAAGCCGCTTTGGGTACGCATCGACGAGTGTTACCGCGAAACGAGGGACAACAAATGAAGAGGCCTATGGGCTTTATCTCCAAGGGATCTATTTCTCAGACAACAGACATCCGGAGGGGCTCCGAAAAGCGATAGACGCGTTAGAGCATGCTGTCCGGATTGATCCCAATTACGCGGAGGCTTGGGCAGGAAAAGCTATTGCGCATCGGGCGATCTCCAACTTCGGGAGACATACGGATCTCCAGGAAGAGTATCGAAAATCGATCGAAGCTACCAACAAGGCGTTGGCACTGGATCCAAATATGTCCGAGGCTTACAGTGCCTTGTGTGAAAACAGATTCATTTTCGAGTGGGACTTCGCCGGGGCCGAACTCTTGTGCCGTCGTGCGATCGAATTAGATCCCGAATCTTCGCTCGCGCGACAAATCTATTCGCGTTTCTTGATGGGGAGAGGACGTTCCGCTGAAGCGATTACTGAAATCAAGGCGGCAATAGAACTCGAGCCAGCATCTCTCTATAACCAGCGACTGTATGGAAATTGTTTGCTCAATGCCCGGCGTTTCGAAGAGGCTGCCACGCAATTCGAACGGGTGTTGACGATGAACGAGGACTTCGGGACGAGCTATATGTGGCTTACCACGACGTTAGCATTGATGGGTAAGGAGGCAGAGGCATTTGAAGTGTTGATGAAAAGTTTGACTAGGCAGAACGCAAGTCAAGAAACAGTACGCGCTTTCCGGAAGGCGTACGCAACATCCGGATGGCAGGGAATCTTGCGGTATCGAGCTGACACCTTCGAGCAAGGAAATGAGACCTATTTCCAAGGGGCTGCCTACAACGCGGAGCTCGGGAATAAGGACAAAGCTTTCGAATATCTGGATAAATCTGTCGGTCGCCGGGAATGGGGCATACATATTCTTGAGGTCGACCCTCGTTTCGATTCATTGCGCGGCGATACGCGGTATGGTCTTCTCCTTGCACGCGTGGGGACCGGGGTTACGCGAAGCAATTAGCGACATTAGAGCGACAGGCTAAATTCCATGGATGTATTGCCTCGCTAAGATGTCTGGTCGTTCACCCGGATAATAGAAAAGCCCGCTCGTTTCCGAGCGGGCTTTCTAAATAATCCCGGCGACTTCCTACTCTCCCACACCTGAAAGATGCAGTACCATCGGCTCCAACAGGCTTAACTTCCGTGTTCGGGATGGGAACGGGTGTGACCCTGTCGATAGAATCACCGGAAAACTGGTGGTGATCGTTGTTCGTTTGTTCGTGGCAAAACGAACAATGATCGACGAACAACAATCACTTGATATCAAACAACTGAATACATGCGGATATTTCCTACGAGCTGCTTGAAAATAAATTTGCTAGTCAACAAATTTTATGGTCAAGCCTTGGGACAATTAGTACTGGTCAACTAAGTACATTACTGCACTTACATCTCCAGCCTATCAACCTGGTGGTCTTCCAGGAGTCTCACGGGCAATACTTATCTTAG
>DATLNN010000393.1:0-4907 GCA_035536695.1 Pyrinomonadaceae bacterium
TTGTCGAAACTCCGGCAGGCCTGAGTGAAGTAAATTCGCTCGGGAGCGCAAGCCCGCGCGTAAGCTAGGGCGATACATCCAACTTGCGTATATCACCCTTGCTAATGCGCGGCCTTGTGCAACAATGCGAAACCGAATCCCACGTGCCCATTGCGGCCTTACTTGACCTTGTCCCAACCGGTGATAAAGATCTTTCGGGCCCAGTCGTCGAACATCTGTTTCGCCGTCCGTTCGTTGTTTGAGATCTTCATGTCCCGCTCGAGTGGCGTCTGGCGGTTGGGCGAAAAATCCGTGAGATAGACCACGTAGCCGGGGTAGTCGTTGCGGTCGGTCTTGTTCGTCTTCCAGAGCACGAGCTTGCGGACCATGGTGTTGCCCTTCATGACCTTCGTATACACGGTACGCTCGAGTATATTGCTGGCCGGGTCGTCATCGGCATGGGCAGATTTGTCCGCCTCGGGCACCTCGACCAATTCTGTAACCTGGCTGATGTTAACGTCATCGACGACGGCTTCCTTGTCGTCGCGCATGCGTATGAACTGCGGCGATATTACGCTGACAAGCGGCATACGTACTACCGCTTTGTATCCCTTGCCGTCCCAATCGAGCACCATACGCTTTACCGGACCGCCGCGGGCACGTTCAACTATCATGTCCAGACATGCGATCTCAATTACGGGTCCCGGATGGATCATTTCGTATGCGACATAATCGTTATTAACAGCAACGTAGTCCGACCCCACGACGCGACGCTTCAGCTCTTTGAGGATGGATTTCCGCTCGTCCTCGGAGAATCCGCCGCCCACACGCGTAAACTCGTGAAAGGTCCCGTCAGTGCGCATCACGGCAACCAACAGATCGTGCAGCATGCCTTTACGGTCGTCCTGACCCTCTGAATAACCAATTATGGCCACATCGAGATTGTGGCGCAGCTTGACCTTGTACCAGCCGACCTGATCATGGCGGACGACTATTCCCTCAGAGCCCTCGCCGATCACCCATTCGGTGAACCGCTCCATGATGCGGTCGACCTTGTCCGTCTTCTCATGCTCGACCGCATGCACGCCCTTGCCTTTACCAAACCACTTTTTTAGCAGTTCGTATGTCTTGGCGGCTTCCGATACAGGCTTTTCGTCTGCCTCAATAATGTCAAATACCGCGAGGCCCAATTTGTCCAGGGCGTCTTTCGAGGGCGGCGAACGTAGGATGCGCACAACCTGCTGAACTGGATGTGCCTTTGTTACACCTTCCTTGACATAGATCTCGGCTCCTAAGATACACGAGCCGACCTTCGCCTTTTTTAGGAATTCGACCGCCTCATCATATATGGGTAAACCGATACGTACTGTCCCTCCCGGGTTGACAGAGATCATCCGTTCCCCGTCAAAGAACAACATCGCTTGCTCGCCGTCATATTTGCGCGAAACGAAATAGCCTTTCGCCCTAGGCAACTTGAACAGGTCCTCGCCCGACATCGCGCGAAATGAGCCGCCCAACCGTCGCTTATATTCCTGTGCCTTTACATGTAATCCCGGATCGGCAAGATCCAATGCCTTTCCGATGCAATAGCCAAACTTGCAGGAGAATTTCTTTTTGTCGAAATCAAGATTCAGCATCCCGTTCAGTGCGCCTAGGGCTCCCGGCAACTCGAAACTTTACTCTTCCTCGGCCGACAACCCCTTAGGCTTCTTAAGCTCCATATTCGAAAGGTGCAAGATCAAACAATAGGCATCGTCCTTTACCCGCCCTTCAAGAAACGCATTATATGGCTTGCCCCCGCGGTTCATCACGAGCGGCTCATTGCCCTTTTCTCCGCCCCGCACGAGCAAAAGAGAGTCTTTCTCATCCAGTTCCTTCGCCATATCGTACAAAAAGTCGAAGGTCAGGCCGTTTACATGCACGAGCTGCTTCTTATTTGTAAAAACAAACCTGTGGGCCGCTTCTTCTTTCTTAATGAACTTACCGGTCCACCGCATCGGAAACTCGGCGTTCATGTTTTGTGGCTCTTTTTTGCGTGGCCGGCGCTCGCGCACTGTGCCGTCCGGGTTATAGATCACCTCGATTTCCTCGACCAGGTGAATAATTCCTTTCTTGGTCACATACACCCGCGACATGTCGGCAAGAAACATCCCAAACTGCTCGATATCGATCTCCGGATCACCCTTAACCAGCGCATCAGCCACCGCCTCGAGCTTTTTAGTCTTCTTAATAAGCTCGGGAAGATCGTGTGTCACATCTGTTTTCAACAACTTCCGCGTGGTGACCGGCCGCCCCTTCGGATCGGTATACCGGATCTGCCGCTTAGGGTTTAATGCCTCTGCTGCCACAACGGCATCGCGATTTTTTGGGTTGCTGATGTTTATAGGCATAATTTGAACAGTCTGTAGTCCAGGTCAGCGTTTCGGGTTGTCAGCCCCGCATTCCGAGTTACAAAAGATCAAAATCGAGGTCGTCTGCCGAGATCTCTTCTTCCTCAGTTGCATCGAGGACAGTTGCTTGATTGAGCTTGATGAACTGGAACTCCGTCTGTTTACCTACAACCATAAATGCGTCTTTTCCGGCGCCGATCAGGAACGCATTGTCATACTCGACACCACCGCGCCAACTAAATGGGAAGGTGAACATCTGATCTGCCGATAGTTGGTCATACAGCGGCCCGATATCGGAATTCTCGAATGGTTGGACAAGATACACGCTCTTGACGATCTGGCGAAAATAGTCTTCTACCGTGGCCGACGTCAACTCGTTCGCCCGTCCGAATGATGAGGGCACCTGCTCTATCTTTTCTCCATCGGCGTCAACCGGTACGAGCACAGAGCGCTCAACCGAGTCTCCCTTATCATTGACCGTAGCCAGGGCTGTGCCGCCCTTGTCGATCAAGGTTTTACCGTCCGCCGCAAGCACGCGCAGTTCAGCTGGCCTTCCTTTTTCGTCAAAGGCCTCGATCTCGACCCTGCCATATAGTTTGTCACGGTCGATTTTGATAAGAGTGATCGGGTACTCCACCCCGTCAAGAGATAATATTAAAGGGCGTGCCATAGAGACTGAACCCCTGATCTTACAAGATAGAACATAATCGCTCAATTTGGGGCCACTTAATGTCGGCGACCCGACATACACCTTTTTTCCCGGGGGCACTGCTTTAAGGAGTAGGGACCAGCCAAGGAGATAGCCGGCTACTGAGCCGAGAGCCTGGAATCGTCAGGGAAGCACCCCGACTGGCTCCTAACCATGCCACGCGGGCAATCGATGGCCACAAAAGGAAGTGCGGCCGTAAGTTCGGGAAACTTACGGCCGCTATTCATTGGACAGGATTTGCTGTAGGCCTCGCGGAGTGGATAGGCAAAAGGCGGATTGTCAAAGGGCAGGGGTGTGCTGGCAAATAAACTACTCCGCGATTGTTAGTTCACCGGCACGGAAACTTGTTTTCAAGGTTGAAGGTAAAGACCCAGGCGACGCGCCTCGCGTCGTATTACTTCGGGGTTTGTTTTCAATGTATGTATCTCCTCCTGCAGGGATAGGTTCTCATCCTGCAGACTCTGTATCTGTGTTGCCAGATATGTATTTCTGGCAGCCTCGTCTCGAGCCTCGGTAAACGCCCGGAAGTTGATCGAAACGCAAAGCATTACAAAGATCGATGTGACAATTACTAGCGAAAGCCACCAGGGTGCGGTTCGCCGCAGCGTCCTGACGGCAGTGCGACGTCTCGGGCGTACCCCGGATCTAGGCACCACACGGGCACTCTCGATACTATCCCAGTAAATATTTGCGGCCTTGCTCAAGCAGATCCTCCAGATCGTTCTTGTCTTCGCTCTCAGCGTATATTCTGACCACCGGTTCGGTCCCGGACGGTCTCATCAGCATCCAGGCGTTGTTTTCAAACAGGAACTTAACCCCATCCATTCGGTTCACGCCTATCACCCGTCGCCCGCCGATCACCGCGGGTTCTTCGGCAAGCTTTTCGGCCAGTTTCTGGGCCACGTCAGGCGTAAGCCTGACCCCGATCCTTTGCGACTCCAGCCTACCCACCCGCCGGTACAGATCATCAAGCTGCTCTGTCAATCCAACTCCTCGGGCGGCAACGGCTTCGGCGGCCAAAAGACAGGCCAGGATGCCGTCCTTTTCGGGATAATGCCCGCGTATCGAGAGACCGGCGGATTCCTCACCGCCAAGTATGATCTCATCGTCATTTATCAATTCGCCAATAAACTTGAAGCCGACCGGCGTTTCGTAGAGTTTCAGGCCGCGTTCGGCGGCGACACGGTCGACCAGATGCGAGGTCGCAACGCTGCGTGCGGCACCTTGTGTCCAGCCGCGGCTCTCGGCCAGATAGTCTGTCAATATCGCTATGAGCTGATTCGGAGCGATAAAATCGCCGTTCGCATCAATGAGCCCAAATCGATCACCATCGCCGTCGGTCGCTAATCCGAGCGTGAGCGATTGACCTGTAACGACGGCTCTCAGTTCATCGAGGTGATCCTCGCCCGGCTCGGGCGATCGGCCGCCAAACATCACGTCGCGACTGTCATGCAGCGTCTCGACCTCTAAACCGCTATCCTGCAGGCACTTATCGAGATAACCGCGACCCGTTCCCCAGATAGCATCGTATGCATATCGACCGCCAGCCGCGGCGATCAGGTCGAAGCGGACCTTGCTTCGCAAATCTTCTAGATAGGCCGGTCGCGGGTCCACATCCTCAACGGAACCGCCCTGCATCTCTTCTCCGCCAAACCCGGCCCTTACTGCCGCCTCGATCTGCCTCGTTACCTCCGGCAGCGCCGGGGCACCGTCCGCCGTCGAGAACTTGATCCCTTGATACTCAGGCGGATTATGGGAAGCCGTGAAATTGATCCCCCCAGCGGCCCCCGTACTCCGTATCAAGTACGAAATCGTCGGGGTCGGCGTCG
>DATLNN010000394.1:0-3324 GCA_035536695.1 Pyrinomonadaceae bacterium
ATCGTATCCTTCCGATTCGAAATAGTCGCGGAACAACTCGAACTCCTTCTGGGTCGGCAGATCCTTAAGATCAACTACCCCGATGACCGGTTTGCGTAGCGACCCGCCGCCGCAGAACTCATCCCAGCAGCTTAACAGCACATTGAGCAGCTTGGACCTTCCCTCGAGCCCTGTCACCTCATAACGCTCCGAAAAGCGCTTCATCACGGGCAGTGATTTGAAGATCTCGGTGGCGGAATCCGCATAGGCTATCCCCGCCGGGCTCTCACCATTCAGTTCGACATAGCTGTATGTGTCCTCGGTTAGAAAAGAGTCGAGGCGGGCGGTGGGGGAAACCTGTTCATAACCCGGGTCAATTCGCACCAGTTCACGCTCGACATGGGTGAGGCCCAGTTCTTCCAGTATCCTCTCGTCCTTCACGGCGGCATCCTTAACCTTTTGCAAGGCGGACCAGACCGTTTCGCACGTTGAGGCGACACGTCGCCAGTCCGCTGCCATAACGAAATGCGGTCGAAGGTACGGTGTCAGAGGTCGCCCGCCGAAGATCAGCCGATTGCGCTCCAGGCTGTCGTGCAGCATCGCAGATGACTCGGCTGCCAATTCGGGCTCGTCGAGTAGAGCGTGATAATGAGCTACTGCGTCGTTGAGCATTCGTAAGTCCTTTGCGGTCGGGGGGCTAGCGGCCGCGCTGTGGAAACGCTTAAGTGTCTATCAGGGGGCCCCAGTGCGTGTTCAGCCTTTCGACATCGCGATGATTTCGTCAAATTCATCGCGTGTTATAGGTACTACCGAAAGTCTTGATAGTTTAAGCAAAGCGATGTCGGCGAGTTTCTCACTGGCTTTAATGGCGGCCAGAGGTACAGGTATTTTAAGAGGCTTGCCGGCCTCGAGCTCCACGGCGACCCACGCCGGTTCCTCGGCGGTGGGATCCTGAAAGGCTGGCTTGGAAACCTTTGCCAGCCCGACGACCGCTTTCTCGTCACCGGAATGATAAAAAAAGACCTTGTCGCCTTTTTTCATTGCCCGCAGATTATTCCGGGCCTGATAATTTCGGACACCCGTCCAGTCGGTTTTCCCTTCTTTCTGAAGATCCGAAAATGAGTAGGAGCCAGGTTCCTGCTTCACCAGCCAATGATTCATAAACTATTCAGCAAAGCCGCCGGTATTTAGCTTCATATAATGCCAGAATGCCGTGGGAGAACAAACCGACGGCTGTTGCAAATAGTAACGCGCGCCCGTAACCGCTTTGTGCGAGTGCCAGAAGCGCCGCGTCTAATCCTATCGCCCCATCCGACCCACGCCAAACGGCGGCCATGACGAAGAAGTATCCCATGATAACAAGAATAAGCGCACGTGCCGTAAAACTCAGAACAGCCAAAATGTTCATTAGCGTCAGGTGCGGCCCGTTGATCTCCCAAACTCGAAACGAGTCCCTGTACTTACCGCTCACTCCCGCGTAACACTCGTGAAAACCAGCTCCTATCACGCCAAGTCCGATCAGGAACAGCAGCAGTGCGCCGAGGATTGGCACGGCCAAAAGTATCGAGACGAACGTCTCCTCTGCCTGGCTCGACATATCGGTCTGCCGGGCGGCCCAAACTATCTCAAAAGCGGTCGCTGCGAGGCCAAGATAAAATATCCCGATGCCGCCGGCTATCGAACGCTTAAAAATGCCCAGCCAGTTTCTACCCGCGTCGTCCACGTCGGCAACCGCCCGGAGTATGTTCCAAACACCATGTCCCACAGCGCCGATCACGAACATGATCAGCAGAACGGAACCGAACCGCTGCTGTGCGATGATCGCCAGGGCCCCGGCGGCATCCGCGATCTTGCCTTCCGGGTTACCTGTGGCGAGCAGTATGCCGAGAGACCCTATAACAATGAAGAGCACACCCTTGGCGTAGAAGCCGAAACGGGCAAGACGTCGAACAAAAGGCTGCCGAACCGTCACTTCTGCTGCCTTCACAGCCATATCGACGGTCTCGCCTATACTCTGGGTTGATTCTTCATTCATCATTTCTGAGTTCTTGCTCCATGCTTCGAATCAAAGATGAATGAATTTCCATTCGGGGAATGTATTAGACCGCACAATACGCTGCGAAATGACGTCGTAATAGTTACCCTTTCTTTTGGGCGTCGGCGGCCTTTTTGTTCAACCATTTGGCCCAGCGTTCGAGTGCGGGTCTGAGGGGCTTGAAAAGCTTTGCCCGAAAACTATTTACGTTCTGTTTTTCACTCCAGGCACGTAGGTTCTTCTCCGCATACTGCCTGATCTGCGGTTCCAAGCCCTGTTTTTTCACCGAGTGGCGAAGCGTAAGGTAGTAATGCTGCCCTACAAGCGAAAAGATGAGCCCCGCGATATTGCTTTTAAAAGACGTCTTGGCCATCCACCGTTTTGCAAAACCCTCGGTCGGCTGCAGGAGGGCCCCCATCGAAATTTCCAGCCAGGCCGCTTGGTTGCCTTGCTTGGGATGGTAAAGCCCGGGGAGATCCCCTTTTAACGGAACATCGAGATTTTTGAGCCGCGAATCGTTGATGAAATCAACAAGGCGGACCTTGTCTAAACCTCTGACCTGTTCGGTCGGCAGGAAATCAAGTATCTTCTCGATGTTTGCTTCGGTATCCTTCGGCAGCGGAAACGATCCGTGATTTTCCAGCCTGATCCTCGTCGCTTTTGCGGTCTTTTGCCCCGCGGTTTGAATCGCCATATCTTTCCTTAAATTGTAATTCGGAACCAGGCAATAGTAAATTCCGCCACACTCTTGTGGCGAAGCGGCTACAACGTGGTCCGTTGCCGTCCGCTGAAATCAGAAAATATCTTGTATTTAACCGATTTCAGTCTGCTTGAAATGCTGGCACACGACTTGTAATTCCATCGGTCGTGAATCAGAAGACAATAGCTAAACCGGTGAGCGTTCGGGGGGTGGGCCTGCACACCGGGGTTGACGTCCACCTAGCGCTGCGTCCGGCGCCGGAGAACACGGGATACATATTCGTTCGGACGGACCTGGACAACTTCGAGATACCCGCGTCGATCGAATACGTGTCGCACTGTTCGTATGCGACGACCCTAATGCGCCGAGGCGTGGTTCTTTCCACGTGCGAGCATCTTTTATCCGCACTCCGCGGCTCGGGCATAGACAACTGCTTTGTCGACCTGGACAATATCGAGATACCCATTCTGGACGGCTCGAGCGAGAATTGGATAGAGCTGATAGGCAAAGCCGGAATTCGAACACTCGATGCCCCGCAGCGCATACTAAAGGTTATGAAGCGCGTGGATTTCGAGGAGGACGGCAGGCGGATGTCTATTGAGCCTTCCGG
>DATLNN010000395.1:0-7580 GCA_035536695.1 Pyrinomonadaceae bacterium
AAGCAGCCAGTAGACGGGAAGCTTTCCGCCGATCGGAGAACGGGCATCGGCACCCGCTTCCAGAGCCATTCGAACACCATCTACATCATGGCCATCAAAGGCGGCGAGCAGTTGTTGATTCGGTTCACTCACCAAGATCACCCTAAGTCTTCACGGTCTTGACGCTTTCATGGGAGCAATTTGCCCGCTTCAAGAATATCCTCAGGGCGGGCGCGGACCCAGTAGTTCTCAGTCAGGTTGATCCATCGGACGGTGCCCGATGAATCTATTAAGAATTCTGCCGGTCTGGCAATATCGCGGCCTTCTTCGCCGGCGCCGGCGTGGACGAGATCGTAGGCGCGGATGGCCTCTAGACGCGGATCCGACAGAAAGGTAAATGTAAAGCCCGATTTCCGCCGCAAGTCTTCGGAGACCTCCGGCGTGTCAACGCTGATCGCGACCGGCACAATGCCCGCCTCGTGAAATTTCGCCAGGTTCATTTGAATTCCCCGCAACTCGGAGATGCAGGACGGTCACCAGTAACCTCTATAGAAGATGAGCAAAACGCCCCGCGCCGCATTTGTGCCGATTGGGGTTGTGCGGAGTTGCGCCAACGATACCTGTTTGCCTGTGCTGTCCTCAAGCATGAAATCCGGTGCCTTTTGACCTACCTGCGGCGCTCGTTCGGCCTTGGGGATCCAAGTAGCCGAGACAAAAGCGACCATAACAAATAGACCGAGGGATGCTGCGGCAATGCAGGCAAGTAAGACCGCGCCGACGCGGGAGATCATACCTCGGCCTGGGCCGAATGCTCGTTTCAGGCCCAGGCCGGTAAGAACAATGGCAACAATAAAAATGAGGATATTCGCCCACGGGAAATCCCGTGTCAGCGGCCATTGGACAAAAAGTGTCGGATGCCTGACAAAGGCAAATACGCTAAGCAGAAATCCCGCCCAGAGCTGCCAGTTGATTCGGTGCACTCGCATAGAGATCCTTATATTGTCTTTTTGTTAATCTATCACGATTCCCGGCGAACGCGTATGTCCAATCCCGGCATCCTCGTAGGAAAAGGAATAACGCACTGAGGGACCAAAGCGAGAATAACCGCTCTATAAGGGGGTATATGATCAGAAAGCTAAAATCTGGCGAATACAGGATCTATTCGATCAAGAAGGATGAAAAGACTGGCAAGCGCCGCAATCTAGGCACGTTTAAAACGCGCGAAGCAGCCGAGAAGCATGAGCGCGAGATCCAGTATTTCAAAAGTAAGGGCTCATAAGGCAGCGCCCATAAAATTCTTGGCGGCGATGACTTGGGGGATGTCGGGATCCGCATTTTTCCAGACATCGAGGAAAGTCAAATACGAGGCATGAGCCTGCTCGGCCATCCCCTTTTTGCGGTAGGCTTCGCCCAGATGAAAGTGGGCAAGAGGATAATTCGGATTGATCTGCAGGATCCGCTCGTATTCGGCTATTGCCTCGTCAAACATGCCCAGTTCGAGATAGGCGTTCGCCAAACAGTCTTCGAGCGGGTCCAGCGTCCACGTTAGAGGCGGATTTTCAACCGCCGATCTAAACAATGCTATTGCTTCGGGGCCCCGTCCTGCACGAAGCGCGAGATAACCGCGTCGGTGATAAAGATATCTTGGTGGCATCGCCTGCCCCCGGTGGGCAAACGGCGCCGGGGCAAACAGCTGCGCTTCCAGACGCTCCGCGGACTGCCGGTCCCCTCGGTGCAGAGCGATGACCAGTGAATTCCAAACCGCGTATTTAAATTGGGACAGTTCCTCTCTTGCGGTAGCCGCGGCGCGGTCGATATCGTCCTTTCTCCAGTAAACCTCTGCGATCGCGCCAAGGGCAACAGCCCGCCCCCGGTCGTCGCCTGCGACATCAAATCCCTGCCTATATTGCCCGATCGCGTCGGCATAGCGGCCCAACTGAGCGTAGGTATGGCCAAGGTGATAGACAGCGATACCGAATCTGGGATTGAGATCGAGCGCGTGTTTGTAGGTAGCGATCGCCTCGTCATATCGCCCGGCACATTGATAACTCATACCAAGGCTGTCATGAGCGTTTGCCTCCGCCGGAGCAAGCTGAACATATCGTCGGTGAGCCTCTATTGCGTCGTCGTGTCGATGCAGGTCCAGATAGATCAGCCCCAACGCGTTATAAATGTCTTTCGCTTCAGCGTCGACGGCCAGCCCCTGCTTTAAAACCTTGATCGCCTCCTCATGCTGATTCTCGCCCCTTAAGAGATAGGCAAGGCGAAAATACGGCTCGGCCTCGAGTGGATACTGCGTGATGATCCGGCGGAGCGGAACGATCGCCGATGGATAGTCCTGGTGAGCTATCGAGTACCAGGCCATAATGTAGAGCCGGTCCTTCTCGGTCAGCCGATCAGATAACTGAAAGGCTTTCTCGAGATATGGCTTCGCTTTTTCCGCATATGGGCCGGTGACCGCATAGGCATAGCCGATGCGCCCGTGTGCCATGGCGAATTCAGGATCGAGCGCAACCGCCTTTTCCAACAACTCTATCGCCTCTTCATTGTGAAGGGCCTGGGCCTTCTCGACTGCGAGCGAATAATACCGATAGGCCTCGAGATTGTCCGTCATGGCCTGCTCTAGAGCCGGTGTCTGCGAGCCGCGGATCCCGCCATCCAGGTGCGCCGCGAGTTTGATCGAAAGCAGGCCGACCTGGTTCAAAACCTGCCCGGGATCTTCTGCAATGATCCGTTCCGCGGCCAGGAGTTGGCCTGTTTTTGCGTCATGAAGCTGCCCGTCGATCCGTACTTCCTTGCCCAGACTCGCAAAACTGCCCGTCAGCATAATGTCAGCCTGACTCTTGCCCGCAATATCGAGTGCCGCCTCGAGGGGCAGCCGCTGCTGAGCGCGATAACCGTCGCGCTCGAGAAGAACGTGAAGCTGCTGACGGCTAAGGACGGTAAGATTCTTAGACCGGGAGAGATCGGTGATGAGCATGTCGGCCAGCCCTTCCCGAAGCCAATCCAGGTCTTTAACCTGCGACTGGTTCTCGAAGAACATAACGGCCACGGCCTTGCGCCCCTCGATCTGCGGGAGCCTAACGTCCGTCTGCGAACTCGAGGTGAATGTGAAGTACCCGATCGAGGCGGCCGCTAGCACAATTGCCAATGAGGCCGCTGCATATCGGGCGTACGATCGGTAACCCCATGTGGCAGCCGGCAGAAGAGCCGCGGCCGATGGTCGGACATCGAGGGGGCTATCGAATTCCTCTTCGAACTCGACCTCGACGCGCGTGATCTCTTCTGTAAACAACCCGTCCGGGATCGTGTCGACCGGACCGATAAAGCGATAACCCGCTTTCGGAACGGTCCTAATGAACCGCGGGCGATGCGCGTTGTCGCCTATGGCCCGCCGGATCTCGGTAACGCATTGGACCAACACGTCGTCAGTAACGGCAGTTCCGGCCCATACATTTTGAAACAGCTCATCCTTTGATACTAGGCGTTCGCTGCGCGTAATAAGATAAACGAGGACGAGGAACGCCTTCTGCCGCAGGTGTTTTTCTTCTCCGCCGCGAAGAAGACAGCTCCGCGACAGATCGACCTCAAAATCGTCAAAACGATAAATCTGTTTATCCGATCCGTTCATCGAAATGGGCTCAAAATTCGGAAAAATTTCGTCTTTCCTTCGTTACCCGCCTTAGTCCTTTAAGCTAGGGTTACAGAATAGCCGAAATATCTCGTTATACGCAAAAAGGTTCTAATCAGATTCGAATATATGAAACGTCGATTAAAGATTACTTTCACGAAAGTGAAAAGGACCAATTCGCCCGGCCAGGGAACCGAGCAGCCAGCAGCCGCCGCTGAGTCGATCACAGCGGACGAAATTGAACTATTGCGTCGCATTCGTATGCGTCATCTGGGTGACGCGGCTGAGGGCAAACCTCTGCCCAAGGAAAACGAATGAAGTGTCTCTGAACAACCTCTACTTCCGGTCGTGGGTTAAGTGGCGGGCTTGCCCGCCAGCCCTTGCGATAGGCGGCAGCGGGCGAGCCCGCTCCTGAACGGCGGATATTGGGTTAGCGGCGGTCTTGCCCGCCATTAAACATCAAAAGCAGTTTTCCGGCACATTCTCGAGTGTGCGTTCTATGAGCATGTCGACGACCGCATTAAAGTCGCCGCCGCTGTCGTTATAAACCTGCAGCTGTTCATCGGCCGACGTCCCGCGTTCAAGGATCGTGTGGATGTGCTCGATCTCCTTGCGCGAGTCCAGCGGGTCGACGACATCGTCGACAAATTCCAGAAGCTCACGGATCAGATCTTTGACCGGCACTTCTTTTTGCTTGCCAAGATCGAGGAGCATGCCATCGAGGCCGTAACGGATCGCCCGCCATTTATTTTCAAGGATTAGGCGGCGGTGGTAGATGCGAAACCCCAGGTTGTTGTCTATCAGGACGGTCAACTTCGCGACGATCGCCTGGAAAAGCGCCGCCACGGCTATCGTATCGTCAACACGCGTTGGTATATCGCAGATGCGAAACTCGAGCGTCGGAAATTTGTAATGAGGGCGCACATCCCACCAGATCTTCGAACCATCCGGAATGCAGTTCATTTTGACCAGCAGATCGACGTAACTCTGATACTGCTGGTACGACTCAAAAACATCGGGCACCTCTGTCCGCGGGAACTTTTTGAATACTTCGCTGCGGTAAGATTTGAGGCCTGTATTAAAGCCCAACCAGAACGGCGACGACGTCGTCATTGCCAATACATGCGGCAGAAAATAACGGGCCGCATTCATTATCTGGATCCGGCGTTCAAGGTCCGGTATGCCGACATGAACATGAACACCGAAGATGAGCAGGCTGCGAGCAACCATCTGCAGCTCGTCCACCAGCAGCTTGTACCGGTCGCCCTCATAAATTTCCTGTTCGGACCACTTGGAGAACGGGTGCGTTGAGGCCGCGACTATGCCCATGCCCTTTTTTCGGGCTAGGACCGAGATTATGCACCGGAGCTTTGTAATGTCTTCTCGGGCCTCCTGGATATTGGCGCAAACGCCCGTGCCTACCTCGATCATCGACTGGATCATCTCGGGCTTGATCTTTTCGCCGAGCAGGAGCTTGCCCTCTTCAAGGATCTCGCTGACATGTGATTTGAGCTCACGCGTAGCGGGATCTACGATCTGAAATTCCTCTTCGATGCCAAGGGTAAACTGACTAAACATACACTGGGTGGCTGATCTGGCTGACCTTAAGGCTTACTCGCTTTCACTCAACGAATCGCCGGCGAGGGCCTGCGCATCCCTTTCGTCAACATCCTTAAAGCGGACGCCCACGCCGTGGCCCGGGTCAGAATAAACGACCACGCCTTTCAGGTTCATCTCGCTCGCCGAGCGAAAGGGCCATCACAATCGGCGTGCCAACTGCGAGGGGCGCGGTCGTTGTCATGTAGAGACCGCCCACACCGATGTGCGGGTATTAGCGATACCGGTTCCGTCGCCGCCCTCGAAACGCACGCCGACGATCAATTTTCTGCGGTCCGACCCTCGCCGCTCTGAGGGCGAACGGGCATCACTGAGATCTATTTCAGCCATTTTGTTTCGCAAGCCGTGCGGCTTATTAAATGATTCCGTAACAACTATAGGGCTATGTTAACGCAGAGCAATTAGAAAACATAACCATCCGAGCCCGCAAGAGAGCCAACTGCAAGGGTTCGCGCCATGTGGCCCAGGCGCGGGCCGAACATCATCCGGACGACAATTCTCTCGCCGTTTTGAGAAAGGCCTCAGCGCCATGAGAGAGATGGGAACTTCGTCGATAGACGATGTTCAGTGTTCGTTCGAGTTTCATCTCCTTGACCGCCAAGCCTGCGAGACGGCCGGACGCGATCTCGGCCGCGGCCGTCAAACGCGGTACAAGTGCTATCCCGACGCCGGCTTCAACGAGTCTTTTGATAGCCTCGAGCGACGGCAGCTCGATCGCGATGTTGAGCGGCACCTTGTGTTTTTCGAAAGACTCAATTACTTTCTGGCGATACGGCGACGGCGCGTTATGCGCGACGAAGGCCTCGGCTGCCAGCTCCTTTATAGAAACCGTCCCCCTATTCGCAAAGCCATGCGATGGTGCGACGACCAGCACAATCTCGTCAACCATAACTTTTATTGAACGGAGCGACTCGTCATTTGGCGTAAACGAGATCACCCCGAGCTCGACCTCGCGCGCGGTGATCTGCTTTGGTATGCGGCTCGCCACGCCGCGGCTCACTTCGATCTTTATCGATGGGTGGAGTTCGTAAAATCGTTCGATGACCGGCAGAAGGTAAAAGACGGTATGCTCGTTGGCGCTGATAGTGACCTTGCCCTGCCTCAGCCCTCGTATCTCCGAGATGGCAACCCGCGCGTTTTGCCGCAGATTGAGCATCTGCTTTGCATGAGACAGCAGGACCTGGCCGGCAAAGGTCAGAGTTCCATCTTTAGACGATCGATCGAACAACTGCTCACCAACGTCCGCCTCGAGACGCCTGATCGCCTGACTGATCGCGGGCTGTGTCCGTTCCAACACCTCTGCCGCCCGAGAAAAGCTGCGCTCGCGAGCCACGGTGACCAATACCTCGAGCTGGTTTATATCCACCCGAACATATTACCAAGACTAATGCTTTTCTGAATATTATAATTCACAGCGGCGAGCGGGTGTTCCGCCGTGCGCCATTACTTGCCTATTGATCTGACAAAATGAAGGTTCCGGTTGCTTCATTTGCTTGATATCCACCACATAGCGGCGGCCAAAGTAAGGGCCGGTCCAGCGTTCGTAGCTTAGTGTGTTGTTGTCGATCCATTTGAGGTTGTCGATCGGGCGGTTGGCTTCGATGGAAGGTTGTTCACCAGCGATCTCATAGGTCGCGGCCGTACCCATGTTCGTGACGAACACGCGGCTTACGCACAAGGGCACCTCCTTTGATCCGGACTCGACACAAAGCACAAAGGCCCGTCGGACCTTATCCGGACTAACTGCCAGCCTCGAGTTTCCGTAGCCATCCTTCTCGATCTTCTCCGCGACATTCCCTTTCGGCAAGTTTCGCGTCTTTTTTACGATAAGTATGTTAGCGGAGTCCGTGTCTGGGATCTCTCTCACTTTTTGGGCATGGGCGGTGTATGTCAGCCCGACCGTAAGAAGAAGGACCACCGCTAATCTCGAAAGATGGTTTCGCACGAATATTCCCTTCCGCTGGAATAGTAAGATCTGTTGTATTTCGTCTCGCAGCAGATTATAAACTTTTTAGGCGCTTCCTTCACGCTCACGATGATGGCCTAAGTTTTGACGTGTCTCTTTCGACAACGGAACCGCAGAATTGCGTCATCCAATACGTTCATACACTATACTGTTGGTCAACACTATGGATACCCGATCGTTGCTCTCTTTCGTTTTATTACTCGTACTTGTCACGTCTGCGTTTCCGCAGCAGCCGACTGGCCAGCTGGCGGACGACGTTGTAAAGATCACGACCAATCTGGTCCAGTTTGACGCGGTCGTGACCGATAAGGACGGCAAACAGGTTCCTGATCTGAAAGCGTCCGATTTTATCGTCCTCCAGGATGGTAAGCCGCAGAAGGTCACCAA
>DATLNN010000396.1:0-4951 GCA_035536695.1 Pyrinomonadaceae bacterium
AGGTCGCGATTTTGATGATAAAACCTATCGATAAGGCTTTTGGATTAACTCATCGAGAGTCCTAATCTGAGTTCTAAAGTAAATCGCGGGCCGGTCAGAGCCGTGCTGAACGCTCGTAACTGATTCTCTTCTAAGGGTTTAGTGTGGAGCCGCCCATCGGAGTCGAACCGACGACCTTTCGATTACGAATCGAATGCTCTACCAACTGAGCTAGGGCGGCTTAATGTGAGCCGAACTTCACAATATACGTTCCGGGCGTGGATTGTGTCAAGTCATTCCGGCGGGTCAGTTTGGAATTAGAACTAGCAAAAACTCGCCAATAAAAAAAATAGAAACATTGCGCGCACCCCGCTGATAATCACCGGCCAGTTTATTGGTTCCGGCATTGACGCCCATACAATGGCTTTAGTATATCCTCGATTTCCCATACTTCGACGTAACGCCAGCTACCCGGCGGAGGGCGGTGCTTCGGTTTGACCGTGGAAACTCGTTTCCTTTGCGTTCTTTGCGGCTTCGCGTGAAATGCCTGCCAAATACGGGGAGAAATGCTTACCAAATACGGGGAGATCTCCCCGCGAAAGCCGCAAAGTATGCAAAGTAGGAAAGTATGATTTAGAACCGAGGCCGTGCCCCCGCGGGAGGCGGCTTTCGATGTCGCTGTGCTCAACCTTGGAGCCTCTTGAAAATGCCGTTTCGTCGCATGGATACCACGATGACGTGTTCTACGCAACACGCGCGCTATAATGGCAGTGGCGCGTGATGCGGGCCGAATCGCGAAAAACGTTGGGACAGTGGGACCAGGCGGTCAATTTGCGGCGTAACTGTTGCTATGGTAGCGACTTACGTCATTCTGCGGCGCTATGCCGTTATTAAGAATTATTAAAGCTTAATAAACTTTATTAAGGCTTAATAAGATTTGCCTCCGCGCGTGGTTTCGCTTTCTCCACGCGAAGACGCGAAGTTCGCAGACGAATAGCGAAGTAGAAATGAAATGACCCACACTTTGGCAGTGAGATCCCTGGCCCTTTCATTTTTTGCGAAAATAACGGTACATTTGCTGTGGCCTACAAAACATACGTTGCACGATGATGAACGCGGATTTTGTTGAACGATTACGGAGCGCTTTTGACAATGCGTCAATGGCCGAGGTCGCGCGCAGGCTGAAGATACCTCACGCCACGGTGCGCAACTACTATCAGGGCCGGCATCCGGCGCCTGAGGTTCTTATCAAGATCGCCAACGAGACCGGCATCTCCCTTAACTGGCTCTTGACTGGAAAGGGCGAGGTTTACGCGGGCCAAAACCCGCCCATCGGCCTCGGGAAATTTCTCGAGGAAAAGATAGTCGAGATCGTTGACCGGCGGCTCGATGAGAGAGCCACCCGCGATTCGGCTCTCACCGGCTTCGATGTCGAGGCAGCGGTGATAAGACTCGATGATCCGCAGCAGATCATGAGCGAATGGTTTCGCCACGAGCAGCGCGACTATCCGGCCGATTACGGCGTGGTTTTTTTCCAGGGTTGGGAGACATTTTCACGCTCGGACAAGGTGGCAGCCGTCCGTGATGCGAAACGGGTTCTTGACCGCTCGCTATAACTTCCATCCGGCTGTCGTCTGTGCTATGATGTTGCACTAACGGCGCAGGCCAGGTCTCTCATCTAAGTGCGATTTCTGACCGGAAAAATACAGCGTCTCGGCATCGAATGGAACCGACGGTCGCTCGACGAGGGAGATTTTTACGCGATCTGCGAGCGCCATAGCGTCGAATTGATCGAAAGTCCGATGCGCGTGAGCGGTTTTTATTTTCGCGCCGGCGGCAGGGATTTTATCGCGATGGACACGAGCCTGCACGGGTTGCCAAGGCTCGCTGTAATGTTTCATGAGTTAGCGCATTTTCTCTTCCATGTGCCGGAAACGGGCGCGGCCGCAAGATTTCACGGCGTCGGCCGCTCCACCCGCACGGAGATCGAGGCCGATATTTTCGCCCTTTGCGCACTCATTCCAAAAGTTTGGATCGAGACCCGCCGCCCGGAAGATCTGATCGACGAGGGCTTTTCGTTGGAGATGGTCACCTCGCGGCAGAAGATCCACGACCGGTATGGGATCTGAACCCGGGGCGGCTGCAAAACAACCCCGCACACGTCGCACACCTGTGATATAATCGCGGGCGTTCAAACCTACATTCTCGAAAAGGAGATCACTCATGCGCATCGGAAAGTTAACATCCCAGGCGTTGGCGATCCTGCTCCTGTGTTCGGTCGTATTTACCCAGACCCCGACAACCGAATCTGACGCGGAGAAAGAAAAGAAAAAGAAAGAGACAGCCGAACGGGTCGTCAAGCTGCTTGATGACGCGATCGCTGAGGGCGGTTCGCTGCGATTGCCGCAGAACCGGGCGGTCGTCATGGCGATCGCGGGCGATCTCTATTGGAAATACGACAGCAAACGCTCCCGCGGACTTTTTCGAAGTGCGGCCGAAGAGATCCTGGTCTTTAACCAGGAAGCCGAAAAAGAAAGGCGAGAGAGTCCTGATGCATATGCCGGCGTGTTCGATTACAGCACCGACGTGCGGTTTGAGATCTTGCCGCTAGTCGCAAAGCACGACGCCGAGCTGGCATTCGACCTACTTATGCTGACTCGTTCGGCGCGGATCGCCGAAGCTATTGCAAAGATGGCGCTGCCAAACGCCAAATCGCCGGGCGACGGCATGTTTTCTTTTAACCCCGATCGTCAAAGGGTCGCCTCGGAACTGGCCCTCGAACAGCGTTTCGCACTGCTCGCTGCTGACGAAAATCCCGAAAAGGCGATCAAGATGATCAAGGAAAGCCTGGCAAAAGGAATATCGACGAACGTCTTGGCGCTTCTGCAAAAACTCAATAAGAAGGACGAGAAAAAGGCGACGGAACTTGCCGGTGACGTGATCAAAAAACTTGTCGATTCCGACTTGGCCAGGGACGAGGAGGTCCTTCGCACCGCGATGAGCTTTTTGCAGTTTGCATTCAAACCGCCCAAGGGCAAAGACGCAAAAGAGAAGCAATTCACCTTTTCCGAATCGCTTGTTAAGGATCTCGCCGCGAAAATGGCTTCGACTTTTCTCCAGGGCCCCAAGACTATGACGATGGCGATGATGCTGGATCAGGCCATGCCTGTTCTCGAAAAGTTCGCACCGGATAAGCTGCCTTTTCTAAGGCAAAGGCAAGCCGAACTAGAGGCCGGCATGCCGCCGGAGTTTAAGCGGATGCAAGAGCAGCAAAAGCTTTGGAATCCGAACTCCACGCCTGAAGAGATCCTGGCACAGCTGCCAAAGCTGCAGAATGAGTATGAAAAAGTTTCGGCCCACGAATCTCTTATCCGCAAGATCGGTGAAATAGAGGACGACGCACGCGCTCGTAAGCTGATCGATCAAATACAGGACGAAAAGACCAGAACCAGGGCACAGGATACGTACGAGGCCGCACGGATAGGGCGAACCGCGAGCGCGGGAAAACTCGAGGATGCGAAGAAACTGATCGGCAACCTGACCAAAAAGAAAATGCAGATCGAACGTCTTGTCGCTCTTGCCACGGATTTTCACAAGAAGGGCGGGGAAAAAGAGATAGCGATGGCTAAGGGATTAATGAAAGATGCCAAGGCCCTGACCAACGAAAACGCGGAGACAGCGGAAGATTGGATTGACGTTATGGAAGTCGTCAAGGGTTACGCCCTGATCGAGCCTGACACCGCCTTCCGCATGTTTGAGCCGTTTGTTGACATGGTAAACGAATATATACATGCAAATTCGGTCCTCTCCAAATACAACGCGCGATCCTCAACATTCAGGAAAGGCGAGCTTGCTATAAAGGTCAGCGGGAACCCCTATGATCAGATCCCCCTTTTTCGGTTTATGCCGCAGATGCATCTGCTCGGAAAGGCCGATCTCGAACGAATGAATACGGTCGCGGACCGATTTAACCGGGCCGATTCGCGTTCTATGGTCAAGCTCTACGTTCTTCAGGGATTCTTGAAGGATGACAGTAAGCCGGACGAGACCGTCCATGGCGGAATGATGATCATCAATTATTGACGAGACCGGAACAAAACTCGGCAAGGCTAACAATTTTTGATAGGGGAAATAAGATGCGAACAGGCCTTTTACTATTATCCACGATACTTCTAGTTAGCTCGCTGGCCCTGGGCCAGGCACCGGCCGCGACCCCGGATGCCGAGCTCCAGAAGAAAAAGAAAGAGCTGGATGAACTTGTCGTTCGGCTTCTCGATCAAACGATCGCGGACGCCGGCGGTCTTCGCCTGCATCAGAACAGGGCGGTTGCGTACGCCATGGCAGGCAATCTGTACTGGAAGTTCGATGACAAACGCTCGCGCGAACTCTTTCGGAGCGCGGCGGGCGAGATCGTGGCTCATAATCTTGAAGTTGAGCGCGAAAAACTCGAGAGTGCTGGGAGCGATCCCTACATGTACGTCTACGAGTTTGTTGACGTAAACGACGTCCGGCCCGAGGTTCTGCCAATGATAGCGGCGCGCGACGCCGGTCTGGCGCTTGAGCTGCTTTTTCAGACGCGACCGGCGTCATTGACCGCGGCGATGGCCCGTGCGGGCGAACCCGGCAGCCAAGGCGACTTTGGTACCTTTAACCCCGCCAGCCAGCGGGTCAGCCAGGAGGTCGCTCTCGAACAGCGACTGCTTATGATGGCCGCAGGCGACGATCCGGAAAAAATCGTGACTTTAATAAAAGAGAGCATGGCCCGGGGTGTCTCATACAATATCATTCCGCTATTGCAGAAGCTCCACAAAAAGGAGGCCGAGAAGGCCCTCGATCTGGGCGGTGAGGTGATCAAGAAACTCGCAGCTTCTGATGTGGCAAAAAGCCAGCTCGAGATGCGAACCGCTCTCAGCTTTCTCCAGTATGCGGTGAAACCCCCGGCCGCTCCGAATGCCAAAGAACCGCCCTTTGT
>DATLNN010000397.1:0-6874 GCA_035536695.1 Pyrinomonadaceae bacterium
GCCTTCCGGACGTACAGGCCCGCAGCCGCATGATTTTCCCGGCGTGATAGATGAGCAGACATAACAAAGACCTCGAATGTTGACCCCGGACAGTCCGGAAGGCGGGCTTGCCCCCGATCCCCCGTCCCAAACCGAAAACACGCTCTGGGTCCTTACCGAGGTCTATTATCCCGAAGAGATCTCGACCGGGTTCTATCTGACATCGATAGCCGAGGGCCTCGCCGCGACGCGAACCGTCAAGGTCCTGACCGGCCAGCCAAAACACATGTCCCGCGGACAGCGCGCGCCGAAAAAAGAGGTCCGTAATAACGTCGAGATCACGCGTGCGTGGGGGACCACACTCGACAAAAACGTGATGCTCTACCGGCTGATCAACATGTTGACGATCGGCGTCTCGATCTTTCTCAAATCGCTTACGAGATTTCGCCGCGGCGATCATGTCCTGGTCGTAACGGCGCCGCCATCGCTGCCTGTTACGACCACCCTGGCGGCTATGTTAAAAGGCACCAGCCTGACGCTTCTCGTTCAGGACAGTTATCCGGAAATACTGATCGCAACAGGTGCGGCCCGGCCGGAATCGATGCTCGTAAAGGTGACCAATTTCGCAAACCGCTGGGTCTATAAATATGCGTCAAAGATCATCGTTATGGGGCGCGACATGAACGAGCTGTTTACCCAAAAGACGGCCGGCCTTGACGCGTCGATCGTGACGATCCCGAATTGGGCCGACCTCGACGCTATCGAACCTATGTCTCGGGGCAGCAGCCCATTGCTCGATGAACTTGGGATCGCCGATAAATTCGTCCTCACTTATGCAGGCAATATTGGCCACCCGACCGATGTGGAAACGATAATCGCCGCTGCCCGTCGGCTCGCTGACCGCGCCGAGTTTCACTTCCTCTTTATCGGCGCCGGCGTCAAGAAGAGATGGCTCGCGGACCAGGCCGCCGATTTGGCAAACGTCACCGTCCTCGATTACAGGCCTCGCTCTGAGCAAATTGTCTTTCTCAACGCCTGCGATGTCGGCCTCGTCGCATTGGTCAAGGGAATGTGGGGCACCGCAATGCCAAGCCGCACGTACAATATCATGGCCGCCGGTAAGCCGATCATCGCCTTGGCGGAAACAGGCTCCGAGCTCGCCCGCGTGATCGATGAGGAACAGATCGGCTGGTATGTCGAGCCCGGTGATGTCGAGGGGCTGGTCGCGGCGATAGTGCTTGCGAGCGAGAATCAGCCCCTGCTGCAGGAAATGGGCCACCGGGCGCGCTCTGCGGCCGTCGGAAAATATTCGACATCCGATGCCGTGGCGGCCTACGCCCGCGAGGTGTAGCCAATGCGGGGCCCGCGCGTTAGCAAGGGCTTAACACGAATGTTGGAGGTTAAGCCATTGCTAACGCGCGGGCCTCCGCATCCAAGCTCCTTTTGACAAGCTCAACAGCATTTAGGTTCAATTAGAGTTTTGGCAGCGGCGGCAATCCCTTAAATGATCGGCATCGTCCTTTTCGCACTCGCATTTCTCGTTTCCTACATCGGGATCAAGCGTTTTCGCAATTGGGGTGTGCAAAATCGCATGCTGGCGATACCTAATGAACGCAGCTCGCATAGCGAGCCGATACCGCACGGCGCCGGTCTGATAATCGTCATCATCTGCCTGGTCACCTACGTGCCGATCTCGATCCTGGTCACTGGCACGTTTTCCTGGGGATATATCGCGGGAGCGGTCCTGGTCGCCGGCGTAAGTTTTATCGACGACCTTACATCGCTCCCGGCCTCGATCAGGCTGGCCGCCCATAGCCTGGCCGCAATTCTTCTGATAGTCGACGTTGACACCTGGCACGGAATAACGATGCTCGGGCAGCTGCAGCTGGGCAATTGGGGTTACGTTCTGACCTTCCTTTGGATAGTCTGGATGGTCAATTCGTACAATTTTATGGACGGCATCGACGGCCTCGCGGGTATTCAGGCCGTGATCGCCGGAGCGGGATGGATGGTGCTCGGTATTCTACTGCAGATGCCCGCGATCTACCTTTTTAGCGGCATTATCGCGGGGGCGGGTCTCGCGTTTCTCATCCACAACCTCAGCTCTTCAAAGATCTTTATGGGCGACGTCGGCAGTGCCTTTCTTGGCTTCACCTTCGCCGCCCTGCCGCTGCTCGCCCGGACGATCGCCATTCGTTTCCCCGATCTCCTTCCGATCGCGGCAGTGTTATTCGTTTGGTTCTTTCTTTTCGACTCCCTGGTAACGGTTGTCCGCCGCCTTATCCGGGGCGAGCGGTTTTGGAGGCCTCACAAAGAGTTTTTCTTTCACCGCCTGGTTCGCTCAGGCTACACGCACCGCCAGGTAACCCTGATCTACGGCATACTCGCCACCATGCTATCGGTCACCATAATATTGTCGGTCCAGTTTCGTGAAGATATCAGCTACGCCATCGCGCCCGTCGTCATCGGTTTAACCGGGATATTGCTATTCATTTGTTATAAGAGGCGAGCCCTGAAGTGATCTTTATTTGGTGTCAAGGAGAGGGGCAAGCTCCCCCGTCCTGACAGCAAGACCCCATGTTGACCTTTTCTGATCACCTTGATTACCAGATTAAGTTTAAGTAAAATCAAAAATTCAATTTCTGTGCAGTCGGGAAGGCGGGCTTGCCCCGTTTTCTTGCCACTGATTTCATGCAACTTATGAACCAATCTGCCTCGCCCGCAAAAAGCAGCCCGTGCTGCCGTTTCGAATCCTACGGCGTGCGCGTCGAGTTACGTAGCAACGACGCCGCTGTTGTCGAGAGGGCAAAGCAAGTGGCGACGAAGTCTTTGCTGGGCGATCTGAGGATGATCCGGGGCAATAGCGTCGATCACGTTGTCGACATGCCGCGAACAAAGAGCGGAAGCTATAAGATGATTCTAAATGGCGAGACAGTCGCCGGTGCCACGCGCTCTGCAACAAAATTCTTCAAGTTCTTCGACGCGATGATCCGCGTGACGATCGGCGAGTACGCCGTCGACCGCGTTATCCTTCACGCGGGTGTCGTCAGTTGGCGCGGGCGGGGAATTATCATGCCCGCCAACAGTTTTCAGGGCAAGAGCACGCTGACGGCCGAACTAGTAAAAAATGGGGCGGTTTATATGTCGGACGAGTTTGCAGTGCTTGACGCCGGGGGCCGGGTTCATCCGTTTGCCCGCACGCTCTCTATGCGGCGCAACGACGCTTCTTACACTCCGTATGACCTAACGGCCGCCGAGCTCGGCGGCACGAGCGCGACCGAACCGGTGAGCGTCGGCACCATCTTACTCACCGGTTACAAACCGGGCGCCCGATGGCGCCCGCGGATTCTCTCGCCAGGCGAGGGCGTGCTCGCCCTGATACCGTATACACTTTCTTTGCGGCATAAGCCAAATTTTTCACTTAAGGTCTTGAATTCTGTTGCCACTCATGCCATAATCGCTTCGAGTCGTAGAGACACCGCTGAAAAATTTGTCAAAACTTTTCTCAATTTCGTTGACAAACACGTAAATTGAGATAGAATTACGTTAATTGCTTTTTTGATCTCTCAATTTCGCAAACTTAAATGCCGATTGAGTTTGACTGACGTTAGTACATTTTGCATAATCAATTCGCTTGGAGGAGATAGATGAACAATCCGAATAATCCGATGGCCCGTCAGAATGGCCTTGTTGTACAAGAAATGCCCGACGAGGTCCTCGTATATGATCTGGACACGAATAAAGCTCACTGCCTGAACCAATCGGCCGCCCTCGTTTGGAAATCGTGCGATGGCACCAATTCCGTCGCTGACATTGTCCGCCAATTCGACGGCAAGGTCACCGAAGATTTTGTCTGGCTCGCCATCGACCAGCTTAACGAGAACAACCTGCTCGCGAGTAAAATGGCTCCGCGTTTCGCCGGCCACTCTCGCCGGCAGGCGATCAAGACGATCGGCCTCGCATCGATGGTCGCTCTTCCGGTGATCGCTTCATTGGTCGCCCCGCAGACTGCTCTTGGAGCTGTTTGCTGTGCGTGTACGACGAGTACTGATTGCACCGCCCCGGGTCGCGCTGCCTGTCCTGCTCGAACGTGCAACACCAGAGGCGTTTGCGCACCGCAATAAGCGATCCTTCCAAGGCAGATTAAATCAAGTTCTTTAGAGTAGCGAAGACGTATTGTCTTGGCTACTCTTTTCATTGTGGGTGGGGCTTATTTTCCACGAAGAACCTGGTCCGCTACCGCTCCCGGTTCTGACATGTCGGGCATCTTTGCTACTCTTTCCTTGTGAACGACGCCGTCAGGACAGAGATCAACGACGAAGCGCGCTGGAACCTGCTTCAGAAGAAAACTCAGGAGATCCGCGTTGTTCAGGCGTTCGAGTTATTCAGAAAAAACGGCATCGAGCCGATCCTGATAAAGGGCTACGCGGCGGCGCGGAACTATCCGGAATCGGAGACACGGCTTTCGATCGATATCGATTTTGCGGTTGCGGCCGCAGATTTTGACCGTGCGCGTGAGATCAAAGCGCCTGAGGGAATTGGGATCGATGTCCACCGCGAACTGCGGCATCTTGACACGCTCCCTTGGGAAGACCTCTTTGGGAATTCCCAGATGATCGAGGTTGACAGCTGTCGTGCCCGTGTTCTTCGAGACGAAGATCATCTGCGTGTGCTTTGCGTCCATTGGCTGACCGATGGTGGATCCGATAAAAGCAGATTGTGGGACATATATTATGCGGTCGCAAATCGGCCGCCAGATTTTGACTGGGGCCGGTTTCTAGACGTAGTGACACCGCGGCGGCGGCGCTGGCTGGTTGCAACGGTCGGCCTCGCCCGGCGATATCTCGGTCTGGACGTATCCGGCACACCGATCGACGCCGAAGCGAGACATTTGCCAAAATGGCTTGAGAAAACGGTCGAAAGGGAATGGGCTGCCGAGACAAAGACTCGGCCGATGGAAGCGGTCGTTCTCGAGCCTGCGATGTTTGTGAAGCAATTTGTGAAACGGCTCAGGCCGAACGCCATCCGCGCAACCGTCGAGGCGGAGGGTGACTTTGAGGCCCGGACCCGTGTTCACTATCAGATCCGCAATTTTGTATCTCGGATCAAACCGACCGTGCGGCGGATCGTCGAAACGGTACGGGGTCTGAGCCGGGAGCGATAGCGACTGGATCCAGTCGCTATCGCTTCCGGTTCTGACCTTCGGTAGATATCTCAATGGAAACACATCGCCGCATCACCCTCGCCATCGAAGCAGCGATCGCGGGCGGGAGTATCTCGCTCATCGATGATTCCGGCGAAATTGCCAACTGGTTAGGCGACGCAGGCGCAAACAGGGCCGCCGAAGAGCTGCTACCGGCGATCGACGATCTCTTGACGGAACACAATATCAACCCGGGCGATATTGGTTTGATCGCTGCCTCGGCAGGCCCGGGAAGTTTTACGGGGATCAGGATCGGCCTGTCGACGGCTCTGGGCCTGAAGGCCGGGTGGGGAATTCCTATGGCGAGCGAATCAGCTCTTTTGGCGATGGCGGTCGCGACATCGGTGAGTGGTGACCTGATCGCCGCGATCCCCGCCGGACGAAGCGGGATTTACTGGCAGCGTTTTTCGCGAACTGAAGAAGGAGGTGCGAATCCTACATCCGGACCGAATGCTGCAACGGGCGAGGATTTTGAAAAGGTATTAGAAACTGAAGCTGCCTTTTTCATTTTCCATTCCTTCCTGGCGAACCAGCATCCCGCCTCATCGCGGATAATTGATTTCGGGGAAAACATTGCCCATGCCGTCGGCGTTTATTGCCGGGCTAACCCTGAGGCATTTACAGAGCCGCTATTCATTAGTAAGGGCAGAACCTGATTATGAAAAACTCTTTAGCGGATGCATAATCTAAAGGCTGTGACCGAACGCTGTGAACAGCCTGCTGAGGTGCGGATCAGACCCGTCGAGGCCTGTCATGTCGCCGATTTGATCCGACTCGGTTTGGAGACGAATCTAAGTCCGTGGACAGCTGGCTGCTATCTCGACGAGATCAAGAATATTGATTCCGTATTGCTCCGTGTCATCGCAGACGGCTATTCAACGGCGGGATTTGTCGCCGGGCGCATTGTCCCGGCTACAGAGCCTCAAGACGGCAGCGACGCTGAGATCTATAATATTGCCGTCGCTGAGCCGCTTCAAAAACAAGGCCTTGGGCAACTTCTTTTTGACGCTTTCGCTGGCAAATGCCGGAGGCGCGACGTCGGAAACATCTGGCTCGAAGTGCGTGAGTCAAATCATAAGGCGATCGCATTTTATGAGAAAAACGGTTTCGAGCCGGTTCAGACCCGAAAGCATTTCTACCATGATCCCCGCGAACATGCCATTCTGATGAAACTAGCGCTGAAATAAATCGAAGCTTGATAATTTATTCTCTTAGTCTTAGAATGAGACTTAACCCGGTTACGACCATGTTAGATTCGCCGCCGGGCCAATATTTGAAAGTGAGGACAAAACCGTATGGACATGTCAACCGTGGATCCCGTAAGGGATGAGCTGCTGAGGAGCAATCCGACGTTCAGGGATTTGGTTCATCAGCATCAGGATTTTGAGAATAGACTGAGCGAGCTCCAACACCTTTCATACCCAAGTGACGACGAACAGCTTGAAGAAACCACACTCAAGAAAAAGAAACTGGCAATAAAAGACGAGATTTACGCAATAATGCAGCAGCACACCTTATCACATTAGTTGATTCGGTTTAGCTGCTTTAATTATTTAACCGGCGGCCCCGCGCGTCTTTCGCCCGCGGGCCGCTTTGTTGTAAGCAAACTGCGCAAACATTCAGGAGCGCTGTACGCGGCTAGTTACCGACAATTTTTTCCGCCATTTTCTTGTCGGACGGGCATCCATCGAA
>DATLNN010000398.1:0-6148 GCA_035536695.1 Pyrinomonadaceae bacterium
TTTGGTAACGCCGATCTTTTCATCGAGAGCGGCATCGCCCATGCGGATCTGTTCCAAGACCGCCATCGCGATCGGCAGTTTATAGACACTCTGCATCGGGTATCGCTGGTCCGCGTTGAGAAATGCTGCCTCGCCTGTCTCGATCAAGACGGCCGCTACCCCTACCTTCCCCCTTGCCTCTTTCGCGATCTCATCGAGCTGGCGCTCCAGTTCGGCGTCGCGACTGGTCTCGACCTTTACGAGCGGTGCCGGCGGTGCAGCCGAATGCGGCGTCGGAAATTCAAGAGGGATGTCCGTCTTATATGTGCATCCGCTCAAACCTAGGGTGGCGGTGAACAAAAGTGCGGTTATGCAAAGGAACTTGCTCATAAGCTTGAGCTTGAACTCCGAGATCAATCCAAAAGGACGCCGTATATCCCACATTCGATCGAATAGACCGTATCATTCGTCGCGACGATCATCTCGCCTTTACGGGTAAAGCACAGGCCGACCACACTATTGCCGGCGACAAATTGCTTTGCCGTTGAGCCTCCGGGAGAGATCTGGACGACGCCACGTCGCCCGGCATAGCAAGCAGCGACATAGAGATTTCCCGCTTTGTCGAACGCGAGACCCTGGGGCCGGCCGAAACCGCGGAAATATTTCTCGTCGAAACCCTCTTTGTCTATAGCGTGTACCGCGTCATGGCTCGCTAGGCCCGGTGCGGTCATGAACAAGCGGCCGTCGGGGCCAAATGCGAGGTGATAGGCTGCGACGGACGCTTCCATTACCGTAAACGTCTCTGTCTCTGCAAAGTCCCGCACGCGGTATATCGTGCCGGTACGGTCGCCTACATACATCCGGTTCTCAGCGTCGAACGCAATGCCGGTGGCAATGCCGAGACCCGACGCATAGACCGTTGACGTTCCGTCGCGGCCGACCGAATAAACCTCGCCCTGGGCCCGGTTTGAAACGAACATCTGCCCGTCACGGTCAAACGCGATGCCGGTTGGGTTGAGGATCGGCTCGGGCAGCTCGTCAAGATACCCGTCCGTCTCGAGCCGAAACAGCGTCGCCGGCAGATACTGGCCGCGTCCGCCAGAACGCGTCAATATAATGGCATCATCCGACGGATCGATTGCCGGATTGGCGACAATATGCATTCCGTCGATCAGCTTTCGCCCGACACCGATCTCGACCTCATTGCTCTTCGCCCCGCTACTTTCCAGGTGAATGGCCGTTTTTTCGCCGCCGATATCGTCCGGCACGATCGCAAGGAGGCGCGTCGTCGAGGCCGCCACCAACCGGCACTGGATAGCCCCGACATAGCACCCGTCGGGCGACCCGCCTTCAACCCTAAAGCCCTCGCAGGCAACCGCGATCTCGCCGCCCGGTATGGCGTATGAGGGTTCGACCCCGATCAATTTCAAACGATCTTGCATTTGCCTCAATGATACTACGATTACCTGCGAGCGGTGTGAATCGTCTACGTAGGCAGGTGGAACATGCATCTGGGCGAAACGCCCTAAATGGCCACCGGCATATGTCAGCCAAAAAGCATTCTTCTTACTTTTTCCTACTTTTTCCTACTACTTCCTACCCGGGTCATACTGTGGGACAGGGTTGGGACAGGCATCTCGTTCCAAACATTAAGCCTTACGGCGTTTGTCCCGTTGTCCCGTTGTCCCAACAAAGGTACTGCCTGAAAACTCGACACCGGGCCACTCGGTTCACTCATTTCTTTCAATTCTCAAACAGCCTTGGCGTTGCAATGCTAGCACATTGTTGCACATACTACAACCGGCTGTCCGCATCATATTGGCACGGCTTGGTTATTTCCCTGACTTCTATTTTGTTGCTTTGCATTATAACGCACGTTATAATTTGGCTATGACGGCCAAATTGAAAATAACTACCGTTGGAAACTCGGCGGGTATTGTTCTGCCGCGTGAGATCCTCGAACGACTTCGCGTTCGGAAAGGAGACACCCTCTACGCGACCGAAACGCCGGATGGGATCGAGCTGAGGGCCTTTGACGAAGAATTTGCCGAGGACATGGAGATAGCCGAGCGAGTGATGCGTGAGAATCGCAACCTCCTTCGCAAACTCGCCGAATGACGCGCTGGCTGCGAATCGATCGGGTGTTAGCCATCCACCAGCGTCAGATCGCAGAGCACGGCGGTGTCGAGGGCGTGCGTGATATCGGCCTCCTTGAATCGGCCTTGGCACGCCCTCAAAACGTCCACACATACGAGCCAGAGGCTGATATAGCGCGGCTTGCGGCGAGCTTTGCCTTCGGCATCGTTAAGAACCACCCGTTTATTGATGGCAACAAACGGACAGGCTATGTGGTGATGGAAACCTTCATCATCAAGAATGGGTTTCAACTTACGGCAACGCCCGCCGACAAATACCTGACATTTCTCGCCCTTGCCGAAGGCAGCCTTTCCGAAGATGAACTCGCTGCCTGGCTGCGCGCGCGCCTGAAACCCGCAACCTCATGACTACCCTGACCGGTTTTACTTTTTCGGCGCCTCTCTCATCCTAAGCTCCTGTATCAGCGGCGGGTTTTCGGGGGTCAAGGTGAAGTAAACCTCGATGTTAGTGTTCTCGCCTTCGACAAAGAACCGGCCACGAAGCTGGTTTTCGGGGACGAGTTCTTTGACGGTCATGATCTTGCCGGCCTTGGACCACAGCTCGGCGTACCTTTTCAGGAGCTCCGGTGGATAATCTGGGAAAAAGTTCTCGGCAAAGATGCCGCTTTGTTTGGCGGTCTCCCAGTTAGCGAGCACCTTGAGCAGCTCGGCTTTGCGCCGGGCAAGGATGTCCGAGACGGGCAGCTGTCGGGGTTTGAGTTCGGCGGTCTTTATGATGTGGTCGAGCACCTGCAGGTTGATGCCGCCAACGCCTGCATAGGTCACGTTGGCAAACGCGACGATGCCGATGCCGTAATCCGGCATTACGCGCCAATGGCTGCCAAAGCCGGGCAGCCCGCCGCCGTGGCCGATGTAGACCCGGCCTTCGCAATCACGCTGCCAGTTCAGGCCATAACCGTACGCTGTCGCGGACGCACAGACGCGTCCGCCGGCGTAAGTGAAGTTCGGATTCAGCCCGATGAACCGCCACGGATGATGCATCTCGCGCACCGACGAGCGGCGCACCGGCCCGGTTTCGGGTGCGTTCGAAGGCGGCCATGCCGACAGGTGCAGTGCCATGTACCTGCTAAACTCGTCGATCGACGAGATCATGCTGCCCATCGCACCCCAGGATCCGTCCGGCGTGTCGTGCAGCAGCACCTCTTCGTTCCATTTCTCATTCAGCCAGCGGTACCCGTGTGCCAGTTTGTCTGGGGCGATATTCGCGTATTCCCACTCCGACGTGGTCATGCCGAGTGGGCGCCAGATCTGCTCACGGACGTAGCGCTGATACGGCATTCCCGATGCCTTGGTGACGATCCTGCCAAGCAGGGCAAACCCCAGGTTGGCGTATTCGTACGCCACGCCGGGCGGGTTCGAGAACGAGATCTGGCCTTCGAGCAGCTCTGACAGCTCTCTGTTCGTGTCCGCTAACTGCCGGTCGCCCCACGGGTTGTCCTCGGGGAACCCGGCGCCGTGCGTCAGCAGATGGCGTATCGTGATATGCGGCGAATCGGCCGTGGCGTACCGGAGCTTTTTCATCTCGGGCACATACAGGTAGGCGGGATCGTCGAGGCTGAGCTTGCCGTCGTCACGCAATTTCAATATCGCCATCGCCGTAAAGCTCTTGCTCATCGACGCAATGCGAAATAGCGAGGCCGTTGTCACCGGGGTCTTCTTCTCTATGTCCGTATACCCGTCCGTTCCCGTGACCAGCTTGCCGTCGACCACTACCCCCCAGGCAATTCCGGGAAAATGATTCCGCGTGGCGTGGTCCTTATACAGTTTTTCGATCGCCGGTAATGTCTGCCTTATCTTCTCCAGCCTAGCCGCGTCCGTAAACTCCGCCGCCTTATAGCTCGAATCAAACGCTACCGGCACCGGCTGTTTGCCCTGCGCGGCAACGCCCAAACTCAGAGCGATCAGTAACAGGACGTAGGTGATAGTTTTCATAAAGTACTCCCGAAATATGTGATCCCTTCGCCGGCCGGTCCCGGTAGCTACTGCTGTCAACATAGCAGAGCATGCCGTCGAATAACAAAGCAGCGCCTTGCGGTCGCTGCAGGCATTCTTCGGCTGCTCATCAGAGCATCCAATTCGGGCCATTAAAACATCAAACCCCTAAATTCGGTAAAACCAGATCTCGGAGGACAAATGAAGGCTTTTTCAACGTTATTTCTCATGTGCGTTATAGCGGCGGGAGCGGCCATCGCACAGGAGGCCCCGAGGACGATATCGGCTGGCGTTTTGAACGGCAAGGCGATCAGCTTGCCGCAGCCCGAATATCCCGAGTCCGCCCGGCTGGCGGATATCGGCGGCACGGTCCGCGTTGACGTGGTCATCGACGAGGGCGGAGGCGTGGTCTCGGCCATCGCGGACACGATGGACCAGCACGAGGTCTACGACGCAAACGGAATAAAACTGGCTCCGGCCGGTGTCGACCCGGCGTTACGCGAAGCCGCCGAAAAAGCAGCTCGCCAGGCTCGATTCGCACCGGTCCTGATCGCCGGCAAATCGGTTCAGCTCAAGGGAGCTCTGCTTTACAGTTTTGTGTCCGACAAGAGTGAGCGCGGCCCGAGGGTAGGCCGTATCTACGGTCCGCTGCTAAATAACCAGACCGAGGCCTTTCCTCAGCCCGTTTATCCGGAGGCCGCCCGCGCAGCCCGCGCCCAGGGCGAAGTCACGGTCCACGTGACCATCGACCCGGAGGGCAAGGTGACCGCCGCCGAAGCGACGAGCGGCCACCCGCTCTTGCGCGCCGCGGCCGTGGAAGCAGCGCTACATGCAAAGTTCAAACCCTCGCTCCTCGCCGGCCAGCCCACGCGCAACTCCGGCGTGCTGAGCTACACATTCTCAATGACGGCGATCAAGGTGGTTCCGTGACCACCAGGCATCGCAGGACCGCGGGTCTCGCACCATTTCTGCAGGCCACTCCCGTCAATAAGCACCGAAAACGGTGTGTACTATCAAAGTGCGCTTGACATCCGATCTAACTTCATAGAGGACTCCGATTTCCCGTTCCCGGATTTCCCGTTCCCGCATCCTGCGGGATTTTTTCTTCACCCATAACGCACGTATGTTTTTGAGGTTAGAAGACCAGCCTCGCTCCCAAAACGATCGCCGGTTTCCGCCATTAGTCGCCCATTGATTCACAAAATTGGCTCATGAATTGATTGAGCCATTCGGGATGCCGAAATTGTGAGAATTGAAGGAATTAAACATATCGACCCGCCGTCCGCAGAGTGTTTCGCCCGGCAACCTTCCATTGGATGATCGCCACATTGCCGTTCAGTCTTAAGCGTCTGGTTCTTGTCCTTGACGGTTCGCCCGCGCCTTTTACCCTCAACCGCAGAAAGCGGACATATCGTCTGCTACGGCAACCGGACATATGATGTGCTAGCTACAATATTCGGAACAAAAGTTCTTGTCTTAACGGGTGCATGGATGCCATAATCCGCCTTATTATCTATTCGTTCGAATAAATAATGCTAATCGGCATTTTTCCAGGCCCGTATGCAGGTCGATATCGTCCACTGCTGGCTTGGGCTGTGCTCGTTTTATTGTTGCCGTTAGTTTCGTTTGGCGAACGCCTTCCGGTTAAAACTTACACCGTCGCCGACGGTCTATTGCGGGACAGCGTGTACAGAATCAGCCAGGACTCGCGCGGCTTCTTGTGGTTTTGCACGGAAGATGGGTTGTCGCGCTATGACGGTTACACATTCACAAATTATGGCGTCGAACAGGGATTGCCCGACGGTCAGGTCAAAGACCTGCTGGAGACGCGTGAGGGCGAATACTGGGTAGCCACTTTCAGCGGCATCTGCCGATTTAATCCCAAAGGCCGCCCGTCGCCCACCGTCCGTGGTCCGTCGCCAACGGATCAGAATAACAAGCAACGGACAACGGACGACCCGATGTTCGTTCTCTACCACCCGGATCATCTCTCGACGACAGGGATGGTGCACGTGTTGCTGGAGGAACGCACAGGCGCCGTCTGGTGTGGAGCCGCACAGGGGCTCTACCGGCTCGAACAG
>DATLNN010000399.1:0-5130 GCA_035536695.1 Pyrinomonadaceae bacterium
CGCTCGCTCGCTCGCTTTTGCATTACCCGTGCATCGAACTCCACCATCAATCGTGGCGATTTCTAAGCATTTTTCACCTCCAGATCGTCTTCAGATCGACCTATCATAAACCCAACAAAAAAGGCGAGCCACGCGGCTCGCCTCAGTGTCACCTGGAGAATAGGAAATTAATAAATAGAGAACGAATACTCGATCTGCTTCGTAACTGACTGGCCGACACCGTCGCGCTTCTGCGGTTCGAAGTTGATACGCCGCGCCGCCGCGATGGCCTGTTCGGTCAACCCGTTAGGCAAGCCTTTGACCGCCGAGATACCGCCGATCTGTCCTGATGCAAGAAACGTCACTCGAAGTATTACCGTGCCCTGAATGTTGTTCTGACGGGCTGCATCGGTATAACCCGGGCGCGGCTTAGAAAGTATCTTCAGCGCAGCCGTGACGCCGACAGGTCGTGCGGGAGGAGGCGGAGGATTACCGCCGCCGTCGCCCGAACCGGTTCCCGATCCATTGCCTGAGCCCAGGCCGCTGCCGCTGCCCGAGCCGTCACCCGAGCCTGTGCCCGTGCCGCGTCCGCTGCCCTGTCCAGTCCCGACGCCGCTTCCCTGACCGCCGCCCGTGCCCGTGCCGTTCGAAAAATTCGAAAACCGGCCGTTCGGATCGCCCCAGCGGTCAAATTTCTTTTCAAACGTCCTGTTGCCTTCCGTCTGCGGAGGCGGCATTTTCAATTCGAAATTATCGCTTCTGAAAACCTTAGCGTCCGGCGGACGAGTAGGCGTTTTCGACTGATCGGCCAGGTCGCCCTGGGTCGTTTCCTCTTCCTCATCACGGCCGCCGCCGCCGCCGCCACCGCCCTTGTCTTTCTTTTGCTGGATCTCTTCCTCGACGGTCATCGGAACGTTATCCACGATCACGGCGTTGAAAATATCGTCGTTTATCGATGCAACATCCAGGTCCTTGAGGAACAGGCTGATCACTGTACCGGCCAGCAGAGCAATGACCATCAAGCTTAATGTTCCGAGCAAGAGTGCGTTACGCCGGCCAACATTCTTTTCCTCAATGACCGTAACGTAGAATTCCCCTTCGGAGATGTATGCATTGTGCTCGGCCTCGAGCGAACGCGGCCTGCGGTCTGCGTCCATCGACTTTGAATATACAAACGGAGACGTGACAGCAGCCGCTGCCGCCGGTGCCGCAAATACTGGCTCCTGGACGACCGGTTCCTCTACGATCGGTTCGTCGATAACGGGTTCTTCGATCACTTCGAAGGCGTTGACAGTCGCTGGAGCGACGTCGATCTCCTCGACCGCAGCAACCTCCGGTTCAAAGACCGGGGCCGGCGTGGGTTCGACAATTTCAGACGCAGCCCAAACGGACGCAGGTTTAATGTCGGCCGGGGCCTCGACTTTGACCGGACTCATTTCAAAAGGCGTCAGGTTGCTTGCGCAATTTGGACAAAACGCAAACTTCTCCGCAAAGCCTTCGTCACACGAACTGCAAAATTTAACTATCTTTCCCATCTCAACCTCTCAGTATTTACGCTCTGCCCGTGAACGACATGATCATAAGATGATCATACCGCGAATAATGCATAATTTAAGTTATTTTCATTGACTCCAGGAGCGAATCGCCCGTTGCGAATCCTTCAACATTCATAGATGCTGCCAGCGTTTGACGCGATGCCCACCGCGATCTAATATTTTCATTTGCTATCATGGCCATATCTACGGTCCTATCGGGCTCGCGAGCTACAACAAAACCAGGTGTTTCGGCAACTAAACTTATTGACGCCAGAAACCTCGTTTAGGTATACGATGAGAAATAAGAATTTAGTTCAAAAAATTGTGCTGATCGCTCTCGCCATAGCGGTCCTCATAGCGCTGGTAGCACCCGCGATCTTCTCGCAAACGCTGCCGGCGCCAAAACAGGAGAAACTGCTCAACGGCCTGAAAGTGCTCATGTGGAGCGACGCGCGAGCAGACAAAGCGACCGTTGCGATACGAATCCACGCCGGTTCCGCATTTGACCCGCAGGGAAAAGAGGGCGTCATGCAGATGCTCGCCGATAACCTTTTCCCGAACGAAGCAGCCCGTGAGTTCTTTACCGAAGATCTCGGCGGCGGCCTGGAAATAATTACCAACTACGATTTCATCCAGATCAACGCCTCCGCTAAGCCAGACCAGTTTTTGCCGATGCTAGAGACGCTAGCGGCCGCTGTCTCGAACATGGCGATCGACAAGGAAACGACTGATAAACTACGGAACATCCGGATCGCGAAGCTCTCGTCCATGGAGGCCGATGCGGCGTATGTTGCCGATCAGGCGGTTGCGAAACAGCTTTTTGGAACATTTCCGTATGGCCGGCCGCAGTACGGCACCACTGACTCTCTGCGAAAGATAGATTTCGCCGACCTGATCGACGCCAAGCAGCGGTTCTTAACGGCGGACAATGCGACGATCGCTATTTCCGGAAATTTCGACCGCGCTCTAGGATTCAGGGCAGTTCGGCGTTATTTCGGCGGCTGGTTAAAATCGGACAAACGCGTGCCCGCGACATTTCGCCAGCCTGAGGAACCGGTTTCGGTATTCACGACCGTGCTGTCACCGGCAGAAGGGACTACCGTTTTCCGCTTCGCAATGCGCGGTTCGGCACGCGGCGATAAGGACCTGGGCGCGTCACTCGTTTTTGCCTCAATTCTCGAAAACCGCCTTTTGTCGAGCATTGCACCGCCTACTGGCCGCGATGTCTCGGTCACTAATGGCTATCATGTTTTACCAGGAATGTTGAGTATCGGCTTCACCGCCGTCAAGGACAATGGCAGATGGCCGATCGGAAAGGCCGAGGCAACCGCTCTTGTGGGAAAGCTGCTCGGCGATCCGGTGACCGAATCGGAATACCAAAACGCAAAGCAGGCGATCGCAGGTCTTTGGGCTAAGAAAGACCCGCATTCTTTTTGGCTTGACGCAGACACATACAAAATAGCCAGCCCCGACGCCAACGCTCGAATCGTCGAAACCACTACTCTTGCCGATGTAAAAGTGCATGCGGAAAAGGCGCGAAAGCTGTCCATAGCAAAGGTACTCGTTGCCAAAGAACCGCTGGCCGATTAACACATTGCAAAGCGAATCAAACGCTAAGGAAGCCGCGCATTCAAAGGCGGTCCGAGAAATGTTCGCGGGCATCGCGGGCCGCTACGACCTGCTCAATCACCTACTCTCGCTTAATATCGACAAGCGTTGGCGTCGTGCGCTGAGAGACGAGTTGCACGACATTCTGCAGCGCGGAGATGCCGTGGTCCTCGATGTAGCGTGCGGCACGGGCGACCTCTCGATCGCGCTTGCCGAGCGCTCGCCGGCACTCGTCGTCGGCACCGATTTCTGCCGGCCGATGCTCGCGATAGCCGAAAACAAGATAACGGCGGCCCGGCTCGATGTCCCGCTTGTCGAGGGCGACGCGATGTCGCTGTCTTTTCCTGATGGCAGTTTCGATGCGGTTACGATCGCCTTCGGCCTGAGAAATCTTCCCAACGTCCCACGCGGTGTCGATGAACTGTATCGGGTCCTGAAGCCCGGCGGCAAGCTTGCAATTCTCGAATTCTCTACACCGGTCGTTCCCGGCTGTGGCCGCCTGTTCAACTTCTATTTTTCACACATCCTGCCGCGCATAGGCGGCGCCGTCAGCGGATCGCGAGGGGCCTATGAATACCTTCCCGATTCCGTTTCGAAATTCCCCGATCAAAAAAAGCTTTCGGCGCTGATGACAGATTCCGGTTTTGTGGACGTACGATTTCGCAATCTCACGGGCGGCATCGCCGCACTGCATGTTGGCGGGAAATAATGTACAAGGAGCGAGCCCGAGCAAGCGTTGCACCCATGCGATGACTTGCAATGCCTTGCACATTATGTTATGCTCGATCCGCCCGGAGCCGCATGTCTCTGTGATCTTTGAAATATTTAAGAGGATCTTTCGCACCGTCTTGTCTCTTGTGCAGCCGGGGCATAGCCGCCCTTCCGGACCACAAGCTTTTTAAGAAGAATTTCGCCCACTAGACTTACAAAACAGTCCACGGAAACAAATCCAAACGAGCAAGATTACAGTTCAGGAAGGGTGGCTCTGCCCCCGCTCTTTTGCCATCAATGGCGAAAGGCCCGTGACAACTTGTGCTGCCATCGACACCTTCTTGTCCCAAACGGGCCATTCCCGATCGTCGTTCCGGCTAGGCGGGGACATAGCCTATTTTCATAAACATCACTATTTCTAGCGTTTACGCTTTGAGAAAACTTTTTTTGGGGCCGCCAAGCGCCGACCCCCGAAAAAACCGTGGGACAGCTGGGACAGCTGGGACAGCGGGACAGATCGGTCGCCGGCACCCACAGGCGGGCAGCGAATTCTGACTTTCGATCTGCCGCCTATCGTCGAGAAAAAACCTTGGGACAGTTGGGACAGCTGGGACAGCGTGACAAAGCGGGAATAGGCTCACGTCGCATGCCGACTTCGACATTACCGTGTATCGCCAATCGTTTGTCATCGCTCCGCCATTAGTTATAAAATCGCTTTGCCCGCCGACATTCTCATGAAACACCGCATCCTGAATTTTGCACGTCAATTTGCCTTGATGCTGCTGGTTATCTGGACGGTGGTGTCGCTCGTCACGCTGCTGATCGAGGTTGTTCCCGGCGACCCGGCGACCGTGATCTTGGGCGAAACGGCAACTCAGGAACAGATCGAGAACTTCCGCGCAAAACATGGCCTGGACCGGCCCGCTTTCTTCTTTTCCTACGACAGCGCGACTTCCTACGACAGCGCGACGGGTTTCGTGTGGAACGGAATGGACAACCGCTACGCCGATTATTGGACAGGTTTGCTTCAGGGCGATCTGGGAACGTCATTTCAGACTAACCGGCCCGTTTGGGACATGATCTTCGAGCGATATCCCTCGACGATCAAGCTCGCGATCGCGGCCATGATGGTGGCCATCGGCATCGCGCTTCCGCTCGGCGTGCTGGCCGGCTCGCGAAAGAATACGTTTGTCGATAACCTGGCGTCGTTTTTTGCCCTCCTGGGTATCTCGCTGCCGACTTTTGTGATCGGGCCGTTTTTGGTTTACATTTTCGCGGTCCGGCTCGGCTGGTTTTC
>DATLNN010000400.1:0-12324 GCA_035536695.1 Pyrinomonadaceae bacterium
ATCCTCGTCCTTGAGATCGAAGACGAGCTTCGTCGTGTATGCGACCTGCGTAAGATATCCGCCGGTGGTGTGTAATATGCCTTTGGGCTTTCCGGTTGTGCCTGAAGTGTAGAGGATATAGAGCGGGTGCTCCGCATCGAGCGGCTCGGCCGGGCAATCCGCGTCCGCCTTTTCGATCACATCGTGCCACCAATGGTCACGGCCCGGCTGCATATCTATTGCCGAACCCGTCCGCCGGTAGACCACGATGTTCTCAACCGTAGCGCACTCCGTGGCGGCGTGGTCAACGATCTCCTTGAGCTTTATTTCCTTTCCGCGGCGATAACCGCCGTCTGCCGTGACGATCAGTTTGCACCCGCAGTCGTTTACCCGGTCACTGATCGCGTCGGCTGAAAATCCGCCAAAGATGACCGTATGCGTCGCTCCTAAACGCGTGCAGGCAAGCATCGCGATGGCAAGCTCGGGCACGAGTGGCATATAGAGGGCAACGCGATCCCCTGTGGAAATGCCAAGAGACTTCATCACGTTTGCAAACCGGCAAACCTCGCGATGAAGCTCAGCATATGTCATTTGCCGCTGCTCGCCGGGCTCGCCCTCCCATATGAAGGCCGTCTTGTCCCGGCGCTCGGTGGTTAAATGCCTGTCGAGGCAGTTATACGAGATATTGAGCTTGCCTCCGACAAACCACTTTGCGAATGGCTCATTCCATTGGAGGACTGTATGCCATTTTTCAAACCAGGCAAGACTCTCAGCCTGCTTCGCCCAGAAGGCCGCAGGGTCGGCGGCCGCTTCAGCGTACAGCCTCTCATACTCGTCAAAGCTTTTGATATGCGCCTTTTCGGCAAAGTCGGCCGGCGGTGGAAAGAGGCGATGTTCGTTCAAAACGGATTCGATTCCTTGGGGTTCGGCCATATAGAAGAAGTATAGAATATCGCCTAACAGGCGTAAAACCAATAAATTGGCTGCATTTTGGAAAGGCGACCGATGCGTGTAAAATCGGCGAAGACAGCCCCTCAGACCTCAATTATGCCCCTTCTGGAAATGCGCAAGATCGTAAAGGAGTTTCCCGGCGTCAAAGCCCTCGACGGCGTCAACTTTACGCTCCACATGGGCGAGTTCCACGCGCTAGTGGGCGAGAACGGTGCCGGGAAATCGACGTTAATGAAGGTACTGTCGGGCGTTTTCCCCGATGGCAGTTTTGAAGGTGAGATCTTGGTCGACGACACCGCTCGTCATTTTCGCGGCGTGCGCGATTCTGAGCAGGCCGGCATTGCGATCATTTTTCAGGAGCTTTCACTTGTCAAGGAATTGACCGTGGGTGAGAACATTTTTCTCGGCCGCGAGCCGTCGCGTTTTGGCGTTATCAACTGGTCTGAGCTTTATCACAAGGCCTCGAAGCTCCTGCAGGATCTGCACCTTTCGATCGATCCCCGTGTCACGGCCGGCAGCCTTGGCATTGGGCAGCAGCAGTTAGTCGAGATCGCAAAGGCGTTGTCGCAAGACGCAAAGATACTGGTGCTCGACGAACCGACCGCCGCCCTGACCGAGTCTGAGGTTGACGCTCTTTTTTCGATCCTGACAAAGCTGAAGGCCCGGGGCGTCGGCATGATCTACATCTCGCACAAGCTCGATGAGGTCTTTAAAATGAGCGACCGCATTACGGTATTGCGCGACGGCCGAACGGTCGCGACGTTTGAGGCCGGCGAGACGAGCAAGAATGAGGTGATAGCCGCGATGGTCGGCCGTGAGGTGTCGGACATTTTTCCCGACGCCTCACATGAGCGCGGAGCGACCGCCATGAGCGTCAAAAATTTGACCGCTTATTCGACCGATAACACTGCCAAGAAGCTGGTCGACGACATTTCATTTCATGTGCGAAAAGGAGAAGTCCTGGGCATTGCTGGGTTGATGGGATCGGGACGGACCGAGCTCTTAATGACGATCTTTGGCGCCTGGCCTGGCCGACGTTCCTGCCGAATCGAGATCGAGGGCACGAGTGTATCGATAACGTCGCCCGCACATGCCATCGCGCAGGGAATTGCCTTCGTTACCGAGGACAGAAAACGCTATGGCCTGATCCTCGAGCAGACGATCGTTGACAATATGACACTTGCCGGATTGCAGCGTCTATCGGGCCGATTTGTCACGGATCGCTCTCGCGAGACGATGGCGGCAAAGGCGTCGATGCAATCTCTACGGATAAAGGCGGGCACGCCGCTGATTGCCGCCGGAACACTCTCGGGCGGTAACCAGCAGAAAGTAGTACTTGGCAAATGGCTTTTGACCAACCCAAAAATACTTTTTCTGGATGAACCGACTCGGGGTATCGACGTCGGAGCGAAGCAGGAGATATACGCCGAAATAAACAAGCTTGCGCAAGATGGTTTGGCAATAGTCCTCGTCTCGTCAGAATTGCCCGAGATACTTGGTCTGTCGGACAGGATCATCGTCCTGCACGAGGGACGGCTCACGGGCGAATTTGCCCGTAACGATGCAACCCCTGAACGCGTCATGGCCGCAGCTACCGCGAACGTATGACTGGTAGAGGCATTATCCGCCAATAGCTGATAGCTTGGTTATCACTTATCAGCTATCAGTTATCACGTATTCCGGACGTTGAAAGTGTAAAAAAAATCGATGGACGAAAAAAAGTCATTCGTAAGCGCGTCGACCCTACGGGCATATATCATGATTGCCGTCTTGGGCGTGATCTGGATGTACTTTCACTGGGCAACCGACTCGATATTTCTCACGCCGCGAAATCTGTCTAACCTGATGACGCAGATGGCTGTGACCGGCATCATCGCGGTTGGCATGCTAATGCTCATCGTGTCGGGGAACATTGATCTCTCGGCGGGCTCCGTGCTGGGTTTTGCCGGCGGCATTGCGGCGTACGCGCTAACCACTCTGGAATATAGTTTGCCGGTCGCTATGCTTGCCGCAATTGTGGTTGGCGTTGCGATCGGCTTGTTTCACGGCGTGCTGACCGCTTACTTGAACATACCGGCGTTTATCGTTACCCTGGGCGGTCTGCTTGCGTGGCGCGGTGCGGTAAAGTGGCTTCTCGGCGGCAATACGATCCCGATCTCCGATGACACATTCAAAGCGATCGGAAACGAAAACTTGCCTCTCGCTTTTGGATGGGCACTCGCTGCGGCGGCGGTCGCGGCGGTACTGTTTTTTGCCTATAGGAAGGCAAGAGCCGTAAAGGACTACGGCCTTGGTGAGGCTAACTACGGGCTCGCACTCCTGAAGGCGATCATACCCGTCGGCGGCATCATAGCTTTTATCCTGGTGATGAATGCTTATCAAGGTGTGCCGATCCCAGCTTTGATCCTGCTGGTCGTGGCTCTCGTCGGTTCGTTCCTCACCAATTCGACCACGTTCGGCCGCTACCTGTACGCCATAGGCGGTAACCCCGATGCCGCGCGGCTCTCAGGCATCGACAACAAGCGTAATATCCTGGTGGTCTACGCCCTTCTTGGAGGTCTGACCGGTATCGCTGCTCTCATCTTTACCGCACGCGTCGGCAGCGCCGCACCTGACGCAGGCACGCTAAAAGAACTCGATGCAATCGCGGCATGCGTCATCGGCGGGGCTTCCTTAATGGGTGGCCGCGGCACCATCTTCGGCGCCTGCCTCGGCGCACTCATCATGGCCAGCCTCGATAACGGCATGTCCCTTTTGAACGTGCGGGACTTCATGCAGGACATCATCAAAGGCTCGATCCTGGTTGCGGCTGTTGGTTTGGATATGATGGGTAGGAGGCAGAATTAGTATGCTCGGCATCAAAGGTTCAATGAATAGATCGAGAAGTGTTTCTTCTGTTGTGTTGATTATACTGGTGACTAGTTATTATCTCGCTGCGCAAGCCGTGGAGTGGCGTGCCTACACGCCCGCAGATGAATCTTTTTCGATAGAAATTCCGAGGCTGCCGGTCGAACGCATTCTGCCCAGTGACCCTAAATCGGAGGATCCTTTGGAAAAGGGTGTAACCGGATGGCGGGTCCGCCCGCCTGGGGACGACGATTTCCGATACTCGATCCTGCGGATCGAATTTGATGCAATGAGAGACGCTTTCAAGAAAGAGGGCATGTCCGAGCGCGAGCTTATCGACTACTTGGCGATCATGATCGCCGGCGATGATGACGCACCTAGGTTCTTGAGCAAGGGCAAGGGAGTGCGAAATCATGGAGTCTCCGGCACAGAGTACACCTTCATATTTGACGACACTGCGAACAAGGGAGCGCTTCGGTTATATACGAGATCACGTTTTTTTGTTCGTGAGAAGATATTGTTTGTGATCAAGTTTCATGGGCACGACGCAAGCGACCTGAGTTCGGCTGATGCCATACGATTTCTGATATCATTCAAGATACTGGAACCAAAGAAAGTCCCCAAGAAAGACTCATAGTGGCGCGGGCGTTTTGGCAGTATACTTACAGTGAGGATCATATGAGCACTAAAGAAGAGGTCACCGCTCTGCTGGATAGACTGCCTGCCGACACCTCGATTGAAGACATTCAATATCACCTTTATGTAATGGATAAGGTGCAGAAAGGTCTAGAGTCTATTGAACGCGATGGCGGATTGACTCAGGAGGAGGTCGAAGCGAGACTCAGCAAATGGCTCGTTTGATAATCTGGTCCCGGCGAGCGAGCGACGACCTTGAGGACATCGCCGCCTATATCGCCCGGGATTCAGAGCACTACGCACGCGCGGTCATTCGCACCATCCTGCTAAAGGCGAACAGATTAAGCGAGTTCCCTTTCATTGGTCGAGTTGTTCGGAGTTTGAGGACGACTCGATACGTGAAATCTTTGCCTACAATTATCGAATCATCTACAAGATAAAGCCTGACGAGATCGATATAGCGGCCGTTATCCACGGCCGGCGGCTGCTTGACCTTTCACTGAAACCTTAGGGTCATCCCCCAATAAAACTCATCGTCCTCGACGGCTGTACGAAAGTAATGTCGTTGATATGGTGCTGTCGTTCCTTCAAACGGACTGCTGCCTCGATGAACGTTTCGATGTCCTTCCTGCTCGCTCCGCTGCGGAGCCGCTCCCGTAGGTCGTATTCGGCCGTCGAAAAGAGGCACGTGCGGATCTGCCCGTCGGCGGTAAGTCGGATGCGCGAGCATTGGCCGCAGAACATTTCGGTGACGGGGGCAATGATGCCGATTTCGCCGGGTTGACTGTCGGCAAAGGCGTATTTCCATGCGGTCTCGCTGCCGCGCGTCGGATCCTTTAGCTTCAACGGGTAAACGGCGTTGATCGCGTCGCGGATCTCCCGCCCTGAGACGACGAGATCCCTGCTCCACTCATGACCAGAATCCAGCGGCATGAATTCGATGCATCGAAAGCTGATATCATTTTCGCGGGCGAATCGGGCGAAGTCGACAAGCTCATCATCGTTCCTCCCGCGAACGATCACCGCATTGACCTTTACCGGATGAAATCCAATCTGTTTTGCGATCTCGATCGAGTTCAAAACGCGGCTCAGTCCATCGACGCCGGTTATCTCTCGAAACCTTTCGGGGCGCAGGCTGTCAAGGCTGAACGTCACGCGGTCGAGGCCCGCGGATCGCAACGCACGGGAGTGGCGTGCGAAATCGTATCCATTCGTGGTTAATGCGATGTCAGCCAGTCTCGGTTTCAGCCGCGACAGCTTTTCGATGAGCACCGGGACATCTCGCCTGATCAGCGGCTCCCCGCCGGTCAAACGAATCTTCTGGATCCCGAGCGAGACGAATATCTCGCATACGAACTCCAACTCCTCGAACGTCAACAGCTTCTCCTTATACGCCCAGGACGGCTCGCCGTGCGGCAGGCAGTAAAAGCAGCGAAAGTTGCACCGGTCGGTCAGCGACAGACGCAGGTCGCGGATGGTTCGGTTGTATGCGTCGGTCAGCATTCAACTCGATTCTAACCCGGCGATCCAGGAATTGTTCAATTCACCGCTTGTCATTCCTGAGCGCTTGAGAATTGCTCAAAGCCGCGGCGTTGCGCTTAAGGCCGGTGAGTTTGGTTCGTTTGACGGCGCTGCGGCGAAAACGTTCGACGTACTGGTCGTGGCTCATGGCAGCGATCTTCTCGAGGTTGAGCGAGGTTTCGCCCCCTCTCGGCTCAAATCGCGGTTCGCTGGTGTGCGTCTCAAAGCGGTTCCACGGGCAGACGTCCTGACAGATGTCGCAGCCGTAGAGCCACCCAGCCTGGTTTGCAGCGATATCAGCGGGCAGCTGGCCGGCGCGCATTTCAATCGTTGCGTATGAGAGGCATTTGCGCGAATCGACAACGTATGGCTCGACGATCGCACTTGTCGGGCATGCATCAATGCAGGCGGTGCATGTTCCGCAATGATCAGGAACCATTCCCGTATCGTAGTCCAGCTCAAGATCGAGCAATATTTCGCCGATGAACACCCATGAGCCCAACTCGGGGGTAATGACATTTGAATGTTTGCCAAGCCAGCCCAGGCCGGCACGCACTGCCCAGGCTTTGTCCATCATGGGTGCCGTGTCAACGCAGATCCTGCCACTGACCTCAGGTGCTTCGAAACGGATCCAGTCGAGCAGATGCATCAGCTTTTCGCGAACAACCTCGTGATAATCGTCACCCCAGGCGTAGCGCGACACCTTGCCCTGCTTGCCGCTCTCGACATGTTTATGGTTGGTGTAATAATTCAGAGCGACGACGATCACGGAACGAGCTTCGGGAAATAACAGGCGCGGGTCGCTTCGCCTGGACGGTTCCCGGTCCATCCATGCCATTTCGCCGTGAAATCCGGCTTCCAGCCAAGCTCCAAGCCTTTTCCCTTCCTCAACGAGCGCGGCTGCCTCAGCCAGACCGACCTTGTCGAATCCGATCTCAATGGCTTTCAGTTTGATTCGCTGAGAAAACGACCGCATACCATTATTATCCATAAAAAATGCCGGACGACGTGCAGTCATCCGGCATCAGGTTAACTTGACGCAGAACTAGAAGAAAAGTTTTGCCCCAAACTGGAATTGCCTCGGGTCAAACGCCGATGTCGGCTGGCTGTAATACTTGCCGTTGCCCTTTCTCTGCCCAAACGCATTTACCACCGTATAGAACGGATTGCCTGCGGCCTCGTTAAACCGATTGAAGAGATTAAATCCCTCGGCAATGATATCGAGGCTCATCCTTTCGCCAAGAGAGAATCGGCGAGTCAGACGGGCGTCGACGGTGAAATAGTTATGGGTGATACCCATGTTGCGTGCGAGGCTGCCGTTTATCGGGAACCCGAGAACGCATGCCGGATCGTTGGTACTTGCCACGGCGTTCTGGCCCCGACAGAGCGATCCGTCCGGCAGAACAAATGGCCGTTCGTTCGTGCTCTGAAAATCGCCGTTCGCGTCGCCCGGGGCGATAATATTGAAGGGGCGGCCAGAAGCTATCTCGACGATCGGCGACAACGTGAACCCATGCAGAAATCGTTTGAACCCGCCTTCGCTCTTGTATGACTCAGGCGCGCTGATCACACCGCTGAAAACAAATCGATGACGCTGATCGAACAGCGAATCCGCTTTTTCAGCCCGGAAATTGAGATTGTCCTGAGGTTTGAGCAGGGTCTGAAGATCGGACGAATCGTCGATCGAGTGCGACCAGGTGTAATTAGCGAGAAACTGGATATTGCTCGAAAAACGTTTCTTGACCTCAAGATTGAGAGCGTTGTACGACGAGTTTCCATCCGACAGCTGGGCATTGACGTCCGAGTACGGATGGATCGGCCCCGGCGCACGCGTCGTTCCGGCTAGCAGCGGGTCAAACTGCGCCTTGGTCAACCCTGTCAGTGCTCTGACAAAGAAATAATTCGGCCCAAGCCGCCGGAAAAAGTCGGCTGCTATGGGATTGACCACGCGCTGGCCCAAGCCGTTCACGCCGACAAATCCGGGTACGAGGACCGTGAATCCGGGAGGGCAGCCGGCACCCGGGCAAGCTGTCGGCAGCGAGAAAAACGCCGCCTCGGTCAGCGTATTCGGCGCCCGGCCCGCAAACCGCCGGAAGTTTTCGATCAGGGCACCGCTGTCGACGTTATTGACGTCTTGCGGATGGGCAAGGTGCCTGGCATTCACGGTTATGTAGCTTGCCGAAAAGGACATGTTACGTCCGATCTGCCGTTCGATCGACAAATTACCCTGGATCGCGTCCGGATACTCAAAATTCTTTCCGACGTGCAGCGTGAACGGTAGGATGGGGCCAAAGCCCGTAAACATCGACGAATCAAATCTCTGGAAGCCGAACTGATAGGTTGAGGACGCAGCGATCCCGGGCGTCCTGGCCGCACCGCATATCTGGGGATTCGATCCGTTCACGCCGCATACCGTGCCGTGAAAGACCTGAAACGCATTCAGAAGACCCGTAGGCGACGGACCGCCGATCGGAATAAGTGTGGCCTGCTGCTGCTGAGACCCGTCGGCAATATTCGAATTGAACGCGACAGCTAAGAGCGGGTGATCAAAAAATCTGCCGATCGCCGCGCGGATGACCGTCTTGCCGTTGCCTCCGACGTCCCACGCGACACCCAGACGCGGGGCTATATTATTGCCGTCGCGGGGGAATCCCTGTGTCACATTTAACGCGTCCTGCGCTACCTGTATATCCTCGGCGCTGAGCGTGATACCGGTCAGCGGGTCGGTAAAGGGAGACGGGGCATACTGCTCGGTAAATTCGTAATCGTAACGAACACCATAGTTAAGGGTCACGCGACCTGTGATTTTCCAGGTATCCTGTCCGAAAAACGCGATCGGGCGATTCTTCAGCGTGCTTCGCGGATCGCCGAAACCCTGGATAAAGACGCTCGGGAAGCCGAGCCCATACGCTTGAATGGGCGTGAATCCGGGACACCTCTGAGCCTGCGGAATGGTCGCGGCATCACAACCCGTGATCAAAGACCCCCCGGCCTGTTGGCTGAAATTGAACAGGGCCGGGAAATTCAACTCGAATAAGGCGGCCCCGTCCACAAAATTAATGTCACCGCCAAACTTGAAGAGGTGCGAGCCGGTAGCGAAGGTGAAATTGTCGCGTATCTGGTGGCGCCTTTCGACGCGGTCGACTGGTGAGAATGGGTTTGAACCGATGAATCCGGTGCCGGCTATCTGGTGGGCGACACTCGGTACCTGCGAATCGAATTTGGCGGCACGCCGACCGAAATTGTAATAGAGCTCGTTGATCTTGTTGCCCCACAGAATGCTGGTCAGGGAGGTGCCAAAAGAAAAATCCTTAATGTCCTGGATCCCAGTGCGCGAATAGTCGTTTTGACCGAGCGTCTGATTCTGAGATTCGTCCTGGATACCGTTGATCGTGCTCGGATTGTAACCCACGCGAAGACCCATTTGATGATTGGACGAGAAAGTATGGTCGACGCGAAATGAGGTAAATGTAGTGTCCTCAGATATGGGGAAAATACGGCTGAGCTGCGCCAGGGGCCTAAAGGCAACAAACTGGCCATCCGAATTACGAGTAAGAGGAACCGGCGTGCCCGAGAGTATAAAACGCGGCCCTATCGGACTGGCGCTCGGCAGGATCGGCGAGATCGCCGGACAGGCGCTGCCGTCGTTTGGGCTGAACAGTGAGTTGAAACCATTCAGAGCGGTCTGTGTGCCGCTTGATGCAAAAAATGCGTAGGTGCGCGCCGTGCAGATAGTTGTCGGAGTTCCAGCGGCCAGCAAGCCGTTGACATAGCCCGCCTGTGCAGCTGTCAGGCCCGTAAACATACGGGCTGTTGGATTGAGTCCCGGGATAGCCGGTATAGTCACGCTTGAGGTCGCTCCGCCGACAATGTCACCCGTAAAAAACCCGCTCTCCTGCCGCCGCCGCTGTTCGAACGAGCCGAAAAAGAACGTTCGCTCAGCCAGCGGCCCGCCAAGCGTAGCGCCGTACTGGGCGCGTGTGTAGGGCGGTTTCTTCCCTGGGTCGTTATCGATCAGCGGAGCAAACGCGTTGCGGGCCTGTATGCTTTTGTGCCTGATAAACCCAAAGATGTTTCCGGAAAACTCGCTGGTTCCTCGTTTGGTCACGACGTTAACGATGCCGCCGGTCGCCCTGCCAAATTCGGGAAGGTAAGAGTTTGTCGTGACCTGATATTCCTGGACCGCTTCCTGAGAGACGGTCGATCGGGCGGCATTGATCGAATTGTCCGTAAAATCCGCGCCGTCCACCTGGACGAGCGTCGAGCGGCCGCGTTGGCCGCCGATGTTCAGGCCCGATGTCGGGGCCGGACCTACCGGGCGTCCGTTGTCACGTCCAACGGTTGAGATCGTCAGTGCAAATCCGGTCGCGCTCCTCTCGTTTATTGGCAGGTTGTTGATCCGTGTCTGGTCGATCGTGGTCGAGACATTTGTTTTTGTCGTTTCGACCAATTCCACATCCTCGGGCGATACATTTACGACCGCGCTCGCGTCGCCGACCTCGAGCTTTATAGTCAGGTCGGCACTTTGGCCGACGGTGAGCTTGACGCCCGAAATTACGCTTTTCTTGAAGTTCGCGGCCTCCGCGGTTACTTCATAGTCACCTGGCGGGACACCGATTATCCGGAACGAGCCGTCAGAATCGGTTGTGGCGGTACGCGTGATGCCGATGCCCACGCCCCTGGCCGTCACTGTCGCCCCGGCTACAACGGCGCCGGCAGGATCGGTGACCGTACCGGAAAGATCAGCGGCCGCAACCTGTGACTGAGCAAAGCCGGAAACGGCAAAGACCATGATTGCCGCCAAAAAGATCACGGCTTTCGGAAAAACACGAACCACAAATGCTCTCATTATTAATCTCCTTAGAACTGTCGACTGAGATCTTTACGCCGGGCGGTGCTGGAAACGCGGGATGTTGGACAACCGGCACTTCGGCCGTTGAATCTCGTGAATGCGAGCTCGTATTTGCAAAACGACTATAACCTTTTGTCCGGCAGATAAAAAACAGAATGATTTTGCTTTGAACTTTTTAACCCAAAAACCGATTTAAGGCAAGGAAACTATAATATTTTTGTAATTGACGATTTTGTGACAGATCTCGGAGCCCGCCGTTAATACGCAGTGCCCATGCAGAAATGTTTCACGTCGACGCGACCCTTACCTCGCGCCGGCCTTAACCACTTCTCAACAGACGGCTACCAGCGGATTTGCTAAAATTAAGCGGCCGGCTATAACACCTATGAAAATCGTCCAGCTCTCGATCCCGACGCCATTCTATGTCGGCGATGTCAACATCTATCTGATCAGAGAGGACCCGGTCACGCTGATCGATGTCGGCCCAAAGACCCCTCAGGCCGCCCTCGCGCTTAAGGAAGGTCTCGGCCGCCACGGCGTGAAATTTGCCGACGTTCGGCGGATCGTCCTTACCCATGCTCACGAGGACCACTGCGGCTTGGCGAAACAGGTGCGCGATGAGGCGAAAGATGCCGAGATCTTCGTCCACGATTGGGAAACGGGTCATCTTTTTGGCCGCCTCGCCCAAGATGAACATCGCGCTCTGATGCTTCGCTCAGGTGTGCCTGACGAGGTTTTCTCTGAGATGAGATCGCTTTATGAGGAAGTGAGCCTGCTGACCGATTCGCTCGGCGACGGCGACTTTAGCCCGTTACGCGACGAAAGCGAGATCGAATTCGAGAGCGGCGTCCTAAAGGTTCTGCACACGCCCGGCCACACGCCTGGCTCGTGTTCGTTTGTTCGCGAGGCGGACCGGACCCTCATCTGCGGCGACTGTGTATTGAAACGGATAACCCCAAACCCGATCCTCTCTCCCGATCCCGTCGACCCGTCAAAGCGGTTCCAGTCTCTCGCCGAGTATCTTGTTAGCCTTGCAAAGCTTCGCAGCTACTCGCCGACGCTCGCCTATGGTGGCCACGGCGAGCCAGTGACCGATTTTGAAGAGATCTTTAACCGCTATGTCCGGGCGATAGACGACCGTCAAAAAGCAGTGATCTCGCTCGTCAACGGCCCCGGCACAACCGCTTTCGATGTGGCGAAACGCCTGTTTCCAAACTCATTCGATCACGAAGTCCATCGCTTCCTAGCCATCTCAGAGGCCATCGCCCATCTGGATTACGCCGAGATGCAGGGTAGACTTTCGGTCGAATACTCTGATGGCGTGGAATATTATAAGGCCCATTCAAGCAAGCTGTAGCTTGCGCTCCGAGCGCTCCGCCACTCGTTGGTTCACTACGCGGGCGCGGCATAGTTATCCGGCAGCGCGGCTTCAAAGCTGACTGAGGCGGTGGCGGCCATGGAGCCTATCGTATCGGTTATTTTGGTGATGTCCGAAAAACCGGGCAGCTGCTGGACCCGCTGGGTGACCTTGGTATTGA
>DATLNN010000401.1:0-4754 GCA_035536695.1 Pyrinomonadaceae bacterium
GCCATCAATCGTCCACATGTACGCCTTCGCCAAGTCTTTCGTGATCTCCGGTGTCGGCTCGAAGCTGCTGCGCTCGAGGCCCAGCGGATCGACCACCGCGCGCTTGAGGTATTTGGCGAACGGCTCTCCTTGGGTTCGCTCTAGCACGTAGCCGACCGTCGCTATCGCCGCCTTTGAATATTTGGTGCGGGTTTCAGGCGCATAGACCAGTTCGGTCTTGTTGAGGCTCGCAATGGTTCGAGCGAGTGACGGCTCGGTCGTCTCGAAGTAGTTGCCGACCGGCGGCTCGCGCACGAGACCCGAACGATGCGACATGAGCTGCCTGAGCGTGATTGCTTTGCCAAACGGGTTGCGCGGGCGAAAGTTCGGGAGGTAGTGAGTTACGGGCCCGTCGAGATCAAGCTTGCCGCGCTCGACGAGCTGCATTATTGCGATGTCGGTAAAGAGTTTCGAAACCGATCCAACGCGGTAGACGGTCTCGGCCGTGGCGGGCAACTTCCTCTTCGGGTCGGCGAAACCGAACCCCTTGGCCCAAACGATTTGTTGATCGTCTACCAAAGCGATCGAGAGCGCTGGCAGCTCCTTGTCTGCCATCTCGTGCGCGATAAACCGCTCGATCATCTCGACCGCAGCCGCGTAGTCCCTACGCGGCGCGCGGGAGACTTGACCGCCTGAATCCTTCAATGCCTTCGCAGAGCCTCGCGAAGTGATTAAGCAATTCAATATGAGCGTCAGAGCGAGAACTATCGCTAAAGTTGCGATGCTCTTTCTCTGCATGCTCCTGACTATTTGCATTGGCAGCTCCGTCTAAACTTAAGATGGACGTTCCTTGTCATCAACGAATCTTCCCCGGCCCCCAGAGTGCCCTTCCGGGTTTAGCATTTGTATGTTCGCCGTCACGTAGCACCTGCACGCCGTTGACGAAGACGTGCTTCACGCCAACGGAATACTGGTGTGGGTTCTCGAAAGTGGCGCGGTCGGCAATGGTCTGCGGGTCGAAGACCACCACATCACCAAACATTCCTGTTCTGAGAAAACCTCGACGATCCAGACCGAGATTTGTCGCCGGCAGCCCAGTCAAACGCCGCACCGCCTCGGCGAGCGTTATCACCTTCTCCTCGCGTACGTACTTTCCCAAAAGACGGGCGAAGTTACCGTATGCGCGCGGATGCGTGGAGGACTTAAGGAAGACTCCTTCGGGCGCCATCGAGGCGCCGTCAGAGCCGAGCGAAACCCATGGCTGGCGTAATTCTTTCTTAAGATTCTCCTCTGCCATCAGGAAGTAGACCGTGCCGACACGAGATCGATCTTCAAGTATCAAATCCATGATCGTCTCGATTGGGTCTTTTCCACGCATCTTCGCGACCTCGGCCAGCGTTTTGCCCGTAAGCGGTTTCAACTTCTCTGACTTGAAACCGATCAAAAGGATGCGATCTGGAGAGCCGGCGGCTAAGTAGAGGTTCTCCCATTTGTCGCTCGGCGTGCGCACCTCCGCGGCGATCTTCTGGCGCGTGGCCGGATCTTCGAGGCGTTTGAAGAGCGCTTCATAGCCGCCGTCCATGGTCCAGGGCGGCAGGCTGGCGTTGAGCCCCGTAGAGCCCGCTGGGTACATGTACATGTCGGCGGTGATCTTCAATCCCCGACGGCGCGCTGCGTTGACGAGTGCGATCACGCGTTCCACCTTGTCCCAATTCTGCCGACCGGCGGCTTTGATGTGATAAATCTCGGCAGGAAGGCCGGCCTCGCGGCTGATGCGAATCAACTCTTCAACGGCTTCGACCCACTCATTGCCTTCGCTGCGCAGGTGCGAGATGTATTTGCCTTTATATCGGGCCGCAACTTTGCAGAGCTCGATCAGCTCCTCCGTCCTAGCGTAAAACGCCGGCGCATATATTAAGGAGGAGCCGACTCCGAGCGCGCCCTCCTCCATCGCCTGGCGCACGAGTTCACGCATCTCCTGAAGCTGCGCCGGTGTCGGCTGGACATCCCCCTCGCCGAGGATGTACTGCCGAACCGTTGTGGCACCGACGAAGGAAGCGACGTTCTGCGAGACGCCTCGCTTCTCCAGATACTTCAGGTACTCGGCGAGCGTCGTCCACTCAATGTCGAACTTGATATCGTCCTGTTCGGCGACTACCTGCTTCTTCAGCCGGTCGTTGAGGGGCCCCATAGACCAACCTTCGCCCATGATTTGCGTGGTCACGCCCTGTCGGATCTCGCTTTGCGACCTCCCGTCAACGATTAGAGACTCCGTGGACCATGACAGCATATTGATGAAGCCTGGCGCGACGGCGAGCCCACGCGCGTCCACCACGTTACCCGCGCGTGCGCTCTTCAAGTTGCCAATGGCAACGATGCGATCTCCTTTAATCGCAACGTCGACTCGCCTGGGAGCGCGTCCAGTCCCGTCATAAACCATGCCGCCTTTAATAAGGACATCAAAGTCTCCGGTCGGAGGCGCTTGTCCGACGGCGGCCAAAGGTAACGCCATAGTTAATAGCCAAGCGAGATATTTGTGCAGACGCATGTTCACGGTCTCCTCAGGATTGATTTTTTGACTGCGATTGATGATTTCTGCGACTATTCATTTGATCTTCTTTCCCGTAATGTCCTGACCGCCCTGCCGCAGAATCAAGTGGGTCACTTGTCCCTTGTCATCTTTGACGAATGTGATTTCAACGGCGGCCGCGGCGGGGAAAAACATGGTTTTGATTCTTTAGGAATGAATTTCCTGCTAATAATTATTACCGTCCATTTAGTATTCTGGTAGCCAAACTCTAGTCATTTGATCGACCGGGGCCGTATATTACCTTGCCGGGCTTTGCCCCGGTATGCTTTCCCTTTTCAATAACGACCTGCCCATTGACGAGCACATAATCGATTCCGGTGGGTGTCCTAAACGGATATTCATAGGTGGCGCCGTCCTGAATTTTGTCATAATCAAAAATGACAACATCTGCCCAGCAGCCTTCTTTGATTAATCCGCGAGAAGCCATGCGCATTCTAGTCGCGGGCCACGAGGTCATCTTGCGGATAGCTTCGGGGAGCGTCAGTACCTTTTTTTCACGCACATATTTTGCGATCACCCGTGGAAAATTTCCGTAACCCCGCGGGTGTCCCATTCCGGTTGTATTAGGATCGGCCAGTTGGGCCGATGCCGCTGCATCGCTGCCGAAACTTATCCATGGATATTTGATTGCGGTCTCGATGTCCGGTTCGGTCATCAAATAATAAAGGGCCGAAACCCTCCCACTTCCCTGGAGGATAAGGTCAAAAGCAGCGTCGGCCGGTTCCTTGTTCCATTCCTTAGCGATCTGTGTAAGATTCTTGCCTTGAAATCGTTCGTTGTTCTTATTTCCCGCGTAAACCAGGACAATTTGGTCCCAGCCGCCCGCTTCAACAATATTCCACCAGCCTGGCGAGCCGGTTTTCATCTCGTTCTTGAGTCGGGCGCGAATCGCGGGATCTTTAAGCCGCTCCATCAGTTTGGCGTTTCCGCCGTCTGACGCCCACGAAGGAATAACGGCGCTTAGCCCTGTACCGCCCGCCGTATAAAGATACATGTCAGCCGCAACATCCAGACCCCGGCTTCGCGCCGCTTCGATCTTTTCGCCCGCCTCACGCATCAGTTTTCCCCAGCCAGGCTGATAAGCCGCCTTGAGGTGATAGATCTCGACCGGTAATCCCCCTTTTTCGCCAATAGTGATCGCTTCTTCGATCGACTCGACGAGTTCCTTGCCTTCGCCGCGGATGTGGCTCGCATAAATGCCGCCGTAGCGTCCAGCGACCTTGGCCATCTCGACGAGTTCCTCGGTTTTTGAATAACTTGCAGGCGGATAGATGAGCGCCGTTGAGATGCCAAGAACCCCGCCCTTCATAGCGGTTTCAATGATGGATCTCATCCGTGAAAGTTCTTCGGGCGTCGGATCGCGTGCCTCCTGGCCCAAGACGGCGACGCGCGCCTGCGTCTCGCCATAGTACGTGCCAAAATTCATGCTGATGCCGCTTTTCTCGAGACCGGCGAAGTATTCAGCGATCTTGTCGGCCGGAACGGGCGTTCCGCCTTCACCTCCAATGCCCGTGGTTACGCCCATCAGGAGCTTACTTTCGGCCAGGCCGTTTATCTGCAGAACTCCTCCCGATGCATCAAGCATATCGATCCAGCCGGGCGAAACGTATCTGCCCTTCGCATCGATCTCCTGTTTGCCCTTGCCCTCGATTTTGCCGATTCGAACAAACCGGCCATCTTTAATCGCAACGTCGGCCGCGATCCACGGATTTCCCGCGCCGTCGAGCACGCGGCCGTTGCGAATAACGATGTCATACAAGCTTCCGTCCGTTTGTGCCCCGATCGGTGTCGCCAGCATGTTGAAGACAAGGAGGGAGACCAGCGTGTTGACAAAGATATATCGAAGATGATTTTTCATTTATTACTACCTAAAATAGTCTGCGAAACAGTGGCGGGGACGGAATATTTTTTCATTAGATCGATCGCCCGGTCGGCCAATTTAAAAAGATGAGGATGAGCACGGTTTCCATTGGTCAGGATTGCAAAGCCAAGCTTGCGATCACGATTTCCAAGTAGAAACGCCGTGTAGCCGGAAAGGCCCCCGCTGTGTGCAAAATAACGGTCCCCCTCTCGTTCCTGCGCCCACAGGTCAATCCGAAACCGGCGGTTTCGTTTCACCAGATTCCTTCATCGCGGGCTTAAACTGTTTGTATTGGGTGTGAACATTTGATCCAAGGTGGCCTCG
>DATLNN010000402.1:0-4287 GCA_035536695.1 Pyrinomonadaceae bacterium
GTGGCGGCCAAAAACGCAAGCAGCAAAGGGAGTACGAAGATCTTTCTATACATTTTGAATTCCTCCTGGAGGGCGGGGCAGCATTTAGCCTCCAGTAAATAATGACCATTTCTATGAAACCGGCCGGCCGGCCGAAGAGACGCCGCGCGCTTTTATATCCTTGTTGGGCTAAATCGGGGGTAAATACTCCAGTGACGTTGCGACAAAGGATAGAGCTTCATTCATCCACTCGGGTACGCCCTGTACCTTGATGCAGCAGCCGTTACTATAAGTTTGCCAAAGTGAATGGTGGGATCCATCTGATCCGGGCGTTCATATTCGAAAATTATACTGCAGTACCCCGGCCAAGAACATCTTGAATAGCCTGTCCAATATCTGCGGGTGACTCGACAACCCGAATTCCCGCGGCCGTAAGGGCCTCCATCTTTTCCGCCGCAGTTCCCTTACCGCCGGAAATTATCGCGCCGGCGTGGCCCATTCGGCGACCCGGCGGGGCGGTCTGGCCGGCGATAAAGGCGACGATCGGTTTTGTCACGTTAACTTTTGCGTAGGCTGCGGCGTCTTCTTCAGCGGTGCCGCCGATCTCGCCGATCATGACGATGGCGTCGGTTTCGTCGTCGGCCTGAAACAGCCGCAGCGCGTCCGTGTGGCTCGTGCCAATGATCGGGTCGCCCCCGATCCCGATAGCGGTGGACTGGCCCAGGCCAAGAGCTGTCAATTGGCCAACCGCCTCGTAGGTAAGCGTGCCGGACCGCGAAACAACGCCGATGCGGCCCTCTTTATGAATATGACCCGGCATAATACCGATCTTGCATTTGCCCGGCGATATAATGCCTGGACAGTTCGGGCCGATAACGCGCGTAGGCCGGTCGCGGAGATACTCTTTTACCTTGACCATATCGGCTACAGGAATTCCCTCTGTGATGGCCACCACGAGCGGCAAGCCGGCGTCCCCGGCCTCCATTATCGCGTCTGCAGCGAAAGCGGGCGGAACGTAGATAACAGAGGCATTTGCTCCGGTCTCTCTCACGGCCTCAGCAACGGTGTTGAATACGGGCACGCCTTCATGCGTGGTGCCGCCCTTGCCGGGCGTGACGCCGCCGACAATGTTGGTGCCGTAGTCGCGCATTTGCAGCATGTGAAACGTGCCTTCTTTGCCGGTGATGCCCTGGACGATCAGACGTGTATTCCGGTCGACTAAAACGCTCAAGTTTTTTCTCCTAATTTGCTGAAGAGTGTAAGGGGAATTATAGCATGCGGTGCCGATTGTCTAACAATTATGAATATTCAACTTTTTTCTGAACAATTTCCGCTGATTTTACGTTTGCCTAGTATCTTGTCTGAACTGCCTGCGGCAACCGGTGGTTCAACGCCTTAATTCGTTCGTTTTGATTTCGGGAATTAACCACCCTGGCTGCAGGTGGTTTCCGACAATATGCGGAAGCTATATTCATTCTATTCAGACGCCTTCTTGATCGCCATAAAATCGATCCTCGGGCACAAGCTGCGCGCCTTTTTGACGCTCATAGGCATCATCATCGGCGTTGCCGCGGTCGTCGTCGTGGGAGCCTCGATCAGCGGGCTAAAGACATACGTTCTCGAAACAGCGTCAAAGGTGCTTGGTTCCAACCATTTCATGATCAACCGGATGGCCTCGATGGGGCGAATGTCGGACGAGGAGTTTGAGCGGCGAAACCGGCGGAACAAAGATATCGTCTGGGCCGAGTACGAATACGTCAAGGAAAACTGCCAGCTGTGCTCTGAGGTTGGCGCCCAGATCAATGCCGGCTCTGATCTGAGCCGCGACGGCATCGACATGCCGTCAACCCGCGTCATGGGCGTAACCGCAAACATGGCTGACATCGAGGACAAGATCATGGCCGAGGGCCGCTTCATGAGCGACCAGGAGGCCGAACGGATCTCGTATGTCTGCGTGATCGGCAACGACGTCAAAGAGAAGTTTTTCCCGAATTCGTCCGCAATCGGCGAAGAGATCAAAGTCCGCGGAGCACCATTGCGCATAATCGGTGTCGAACAGAAACGCGGGTCATTCTTTGGTGATTCGCAGGACCGCCACGTCTATATCCCGATCGCTCTTTTCGGGCAGCTGTTTACCCGGACGGGCGGCATACAATTGCACGGCAAGGGCAAGGACAAAGAAACATTTAAGGACTCGATCGAAGAAGCCCGTCAACTTCTGCGTAACCGGCGTCAGTTGATCGGCAGCGACGACGATACGTTCGGTGTCGTAAACGTCGACGAATTTAACACGACTATGGACCAGATCACCGGGGCCATCGCTGCCGTCGTCATCCCGATCACGATGATCATTCTCTTGGTCGGCGGCATAGTCGTAATGAACATAATGCTCGTCTCGGTGACCGAGCGAACTTTTGAGGTCGGTCTCAGAAAGGCCCTTGGAGCGACGCGAAAACAGATCTTGCTACAATTTTTGATCGAATCGGCGTTGCTGTGCGTGGTCGGCGGGATAATCGGACTAATGCTGGCCGCCGCGGTCACCCAGATCATCACTGTTCTTGCTCAAATTACGATGACCATCACATTGGGCTATGTAATTATGTCGGTTACGGTATCGAGCGTGATCGGTATCGTCGCCGGGCTTTACCCCGCATGGAAGGCCGCACGCCTCGATCCGATCGTCGCGCTGACGCAAAGCTGAGAGTGGAAATGGCAGATCGTGAATCGTAAATAGGAGCGCAGCACGGCTAGAGTTCGTCGCTATTCACTATTCACATTCACTTTTTTAAAAGATGGCACTTTCGACAACACTACCCCGCGAAGTTCTGAAAATGGCGCTGGACTCGATCTTCGCGCACAAATTCCGCTCGTTTCTGACGATTCTCGGTATTGTTGTCGGGGTGATCACGGCGATCGTCGTGGCGTCGATCCTTACGGGCATGCGGCAATCGATCGTCGCGATCGTCGAGGAATACGGCACGAATAACATCTACGCCTTTCACCTGTCGATGGGGGACGGCCCACCGAACCGCGATGAGCGAAACCGCAAGCCGCTGACGGACGCCGATGCCGATGCCATATTGAGCCAGAGCTCTGCGATCGAGGACATTGCACTGAGCAATCCGGGGATCGGCAACTTCGGGGCGAGTTTTGACGACAACATGACCTATGAGGGGCGTAACTATCGTTGGGCCCAATGCGACGGCGTCTCGACCAATTACGATCAGATATCAAATCTCTCGATGCGTGAGGGACGATGGCTGACCGAGGCCGACAATCATCAGCGGCGGAACGTTCTCGTGATCGGCTTCGACGCCCGAGAGGCGTTGTTTCCCAACCCGGACGAATCGCCCATCGGAAAGGTCGTTCGAATGAACGGCTCGACATGGGAGGTCGTCGGCGTGCTTGAAAAACGCAAGGCTGGCTTTTTCGGCGAAAACGAAGAGGACCGAAAGGTCTTCATGCCCTATCGCACGTCGCGCAAGGTCGCGCCCCTACGTGAATACCTGCTGATGACGATCCAGGCAAAGGACGGCCGGTTGAGCGAGGCCGTTTCTGAGGTCGAAGGAATCCTGCGTCAGCGCCGCGACGTAAAGTTTGAGGCAAAGAACGATTTTGATCTTAAAACTGCGGACGCCTTTATCGAACAGTTTGACGGCATCATCGGCGGCGTGGGCCTCGCCGCCATAGCCATCTCATGCCTCGGCCTGCTCGTCGGCGGCATCGGCGTGATGAACATCATGCTCGTCTCGGTAACCGAGCGCACAAAGGAGATCGGCATTCGCAAAGCCATCGGGGCCACAAAGTCCGCCATCGTCCTGCAATTCCTGCTCGAGGCGATGACGCTCACCTTCTTCGGCGGCATCATCGGTGTAACCACGGCCATCGGCATCAGTAATCTTATAATGATCTTTGTACCGTCGTTGCCTGCGCAGGTGCCGGCGTGGGCGGTGATAGCCGGTTTGACCGTTTCGGTCGGTGTCGGCCTAATCTTTGGCGTCCTTCCGGCGCGAAAGGCTTCGCGACTGGACCCGATCGAATGCTTACGGTATGAGTAACTCTACATCGTCCGGAATCGCCAATCCTTAACGTAGATCCGGATTCCGCAATGGGCCTTTGGTCGTCTTCTTCCCAGGCGGCCAAACATTTCACACCTCCGGCCTCGATGCCATCCATCGTTTCTAAATGCATAAATTGGTGATAAAGTGACTTTTGTAGCCTGATCCGTCATATATATGCTGTTGGGCGCCGGAGGTTGAAGGTATGAAGCGAAAAAGATTCTCGTGGGTTTTTGCGGTTCTGATGTGC
>DATLNN010000403.1:0-8445 GCA_035536695.1 Pyrinomonadaceae bacterium
AGACCGTCGGGTTGGGAGCTGCCGCTGCATTTGTCCGCGATCTGGGGCCCATGGCTGACATCGCGGCGATGCGCGACCGCCTGGAAAACGAAATTTTGAAAAAAATTCCAAATTCTCGTCGAAACGGCACCGGCGACGCGGGTCGTCGCCTGCCAAATACCTCCAGCATTTCGTTTGAGAACACTAATGGCGAGATGATAATGGCCCGGCTCGACGCGCTGGGTGTTTGTGTTTCGACAGGCTCAGCGTGCAATTCGCGCGATCACACAGCCTCGCCGGTGCTTCAGGCGATGAACATACCGTATTCCGCGGCGATGGGAGCGATACGGTTCTCGCTCGGGCGCTCTAATACTGAGGCTGAGGTCGACTTTGTGATAAATGAGCTGCCCGAAATTATTGACGACCTGTGGCGGATGGCAGAACCGCCCACATAAGCGGGCGGCGTACCCGGCAGAGAAATAGGCCGCGGATAGGAATTCATGGCGGCAGAGCCGCCCGGTACGATTTTCTGCCTATCCGCGTCATCCGCGTTGATCGACGGCTAAGTTTGTCCCACGCTTACGCTACCTCACGCACGCGGTTCTGCCTTACCTCTCCTTGTAGATCCGGCCATTTTTCATGACAAAAATGGTGCTTTCCATTTTCCTGATGTCGGCGATGGGGTCGCCCGAAACGGCGACGATGTCAGCGACCTTTCCGGCCGAGAGCGACCCGAGAGTCGAATCCATACCGGCCAGCTTAGCGGCGCTCATCGTGCCGGCGACTATGGCGTCCATGGGGCGCATTCCGCCCCACTCGACCATCAGGGTGAATTCCCGGCCGTTTGTGCCGTGAGGTATGACGCCGGCGTCGGTGCCCAGGGCGATGGGCACGCGGTTGGCCACGGCGAGACGGATGCCGCGGCGCATTGCCGTTGCCGCGGCGAGCGCCTTTACCTTGCGGTTGCCTTTTAGAAAATCACTGTTTGCAAGCTTTTCGACCGCCTCGCCGGCCATCAGGGTCGGCACGAGGTATGTGCCGCGCTGGGCCATAAGCCGCGCGCCCTCTTCATCGAGAAACGAGCCGTGCTCGATCGATGCTACCCCTGCACGTGTTGCGATTTTAATGCCCTCGGTCCCGTGCGCGTGCGCAGCGACCTTTCGCTCTAGCTTTGCGGCCTCGTCGACCATGGCCTTTAATTCCTCAAACGTGTATTGGGTCGTGCCGACCGTTGCCAGGCCTTCGCTTAGGACGCCTGCGGTGGCACAGGTCTTAATTATATCGGCCCCGTACTTGACCTGATAGCGGACGGCGGCCCGGACCTCATCAGGACCGTCGGCAATACCGTTCCTGATGCTGCCGTCTGCCAGGCCGGGCCGGTAGCCGTTCTCGTCGCAGTGGCCGCCTGTAATGCCGAGGCTGTGTCCGGCGGCAATAACACGCGGCCCGTCAACGAACCCGTCGTTTATCGCCTTGCGAAGTGCGAGATCGTCAAACCGGTCCGCGCCCAAATTGCGGATCGTCGTAAACCCCGCCATCAGGGTCTTGCGGGCGTTCTCAACGGCGAGTATCGCGGCGAACGACTCATAGTCCCGTACCGCCGCATTGACGCCTTCAGGGTCGCCCAGCGTTCGCCCGGTGATGTGCGTGTGCAGATCGAAGAATCCCGGCATCAGGGTCGCGTCACCGAGATCGATTGTACGCGAGCCCACAGGGACCCTTATCGACGCGAGCGGGCCAATGGCGATGATCTTATCGTCGGACACAACGATGCCGCCGTTCCTGATCGGCCGCCCGCCGAGCCCGTCGATAATGCGCGCGGCCTTGATGACCACCGTGCCAGAGCCCTTGCGTTCCCCGGGCGCTCCCAGCTGCTGAGCTGCGACAAAATTTGTGAAAAGGACGGCCGTTAGGAGCGATAGCGTTAAGCGGTTCATTTTTGATCTCCAAAACATGCGGTTAATTTGGCCGAGCGGGTCGCGGCGTTTTCGGCGGCAGCAGCTTCTTTGGAAACTTGGCCACCACTGTATAAAGCGGATCGACCATATTCGCGACCCGGACCGTAGCCACCTGCGAAGTAAGCTGGAGCGCATCCGCTTTGTTAAAGCCGTAATCTGCGACAAGCCAATTGATAAGTTCGACGAAAGAGATGCGCAGCGCGTCGGACAGCGGGCGGGCGCTGCCGGCCACCATGATATGGTCCGCATCCTCGAGCCGCGGCCATGCGACCTTTTGTCCTTTGATCAAACCGAAACGAAAAGCAACTTCCATCGACGTTTCAAGGCCAGACCCGCAGACCTCGCCATCGCCCTGCAGGGCGTGGCCGTCGCCGAAGTAAAAAAGTGCGCCTTTATAAGAAACCGGCAGGTAAACGGTCGTGCCTTCGCGAACGTCGGCCGCGTCCATATTACCGCCAAAGCGGCCGGGCCAGAGGCCATTAAACGCTTCGTCGCCGTCGGGCGCGGTGGCGACCCTGCCAAGCATCGGGGCGAGGGGGACGGTCGCCTGCTTCATCGAGCTGCCCGGCAGGTCCACGGTCCCCGTCATTCGCTCACGGTCGAGCCTCCAGACGTAACGGCCGTTCGGGAATCGGTCATTCAGAAACGCCGTGTAACCGTCAGGAACCAAGGCGCCGAATCCGCCGCCCTGCGTAGAGACAGCGGAGTCACGATTCGGGCGCACACGCAGGACGTGGACAACCAAAGTATCACCGGGCTCGGCGCCCTCGATCGCAATTGGCCCGACCTCGCCCGGCCACTTTCCGCCCGCGCGCTCGTACCACTCGCCCCACAGCGTCTCGCTTTCGAGAGTATCCCCAGGGTTTACGGTAAGAACGGGTGGGCGAGCCGCAAACGTCGCGTGGCCGACCGTCGGCTTGAAGCGGTGTGTCTTCGCCTGGGCATGGGCGATCTGACCCAGGGCCAAAAAACACAGAGCAAGTATTAGAAAATTGCGCAGCGACATACTTTCCTTTCAGAATTCGAGCAAATGTTAAATAGGTAACGACCGCCCCCGATTATACTCGTCTACCAGGCGGCGGGCCAATGAGTAAAGCCGTGCGCATTTTGAACGAGTTTCATGTCTTCGGATAACAGCGATCGAGAGGCAGATGGAAAATGCACAAGCCCGCGCGTAAGCAAGGGCGGAACACCCAATATTGGATGTATCGCCCTTGCTTACGCGCGGGCTTGTGCAAGCTGTGACGGTATCGCGATCTATGTTAAAACAGTTGAGTCAGGTTTCTGTTCCCGATGCCATGATCGACCTACGCAGTGACACGGTTACGAAGCCGTCCGCCAATATGCGTGCCGCGATGGCGGCGGCCGAGGTTGGAGACGACGTGTTCGGCGACGACCCGACCGTCAATCGCCTGCAGGAGCGCGCCGCCGAGATCTTTGAAAAAGAGGCTGCGTTATGGGTGCCGACCGGCTGTATGGGCAACGAGATTGCTGTCAAGGTCCATACCAGGCCGGGCCAGGAGATCGTCGCCGAAGACCGTGGGCACATTCTCAATTATGAGCTGGGAGCAGCGGCCATCATCTCCGGCGTAACCATCCGGCCCGTCAAGAGCGGCGACGGGACCGGCCATTTGACCTGGGATGAGATCGAACCCGTGGTACGCATCAACCCGCCGTATTATCAGGCGGCAACCGGGCTGGTCTGTCTCGAAAACACGCACAATTTTGCAGGCGGCAGCGTGATGACCGCCGCCGAATGCGCGGATGTTTGCGAACATGCACATATCGTCGGTTTGCCGATTCACATGGACGGAGCTCGCATTTTTAATGCGGCTGTCGCCCTCGATACAACGGTTTCCGATCTGACACGACGTTGCGATTCGGTAATGTTCACCCTATCAAAAGGACTCGGTGCACCGGCGGGTTCCATCCTGCTGGGTACCGCTGATTTCATAAGAGAGACGCGAATTTGGCGAAAACGTCTCGGCGGCGGCATGCGCCAAGTCGGCATACTTGCGGCCGCCGGGCTTATCGCCCTCGAAGAAGGGCCGACTAGATTGCACGAGGATCACGCCAACGCCCGGGCGCTTGCCGAAGGCCTCGCCGCCCTCGATGGAATCGCTATCGATGGCGACCGCGTCGTGACCAACATAGTCATCTTCGACATAGCCGCGACCGGCAGGTCATCGGCCGATATCGTCGCTGAACTAGAGGCACGCGGAATTCTGGCGATCGGATTCGGCAGCCTGGTCAGGATGGTCACGCACCTGGACATCACGGCGGACGATGTTGCGACGACCGTGTTAGCAATGCAGTCGATGTGCGCGTGACGATCTTCATATGAGGAATCCTGTCTCGTTCCTCAAGCGTGCGAAGCACGCGACAATTACGGTAGCTACAGGTGGAGCGAAGCGGAACCTGTAGACGATGGTTCAAACAACCGAGCGTGTGATAACACGCGTAACAACATCAAATGTCGCACACGCATTTCCTCTATCACATTGTCTTCGGTACGAAGGATCGACTTCCGCGAATATCGCCCGAATGGCAACTCGATCTTTACTCTTATCTTGCGGGTATCGTCAAAAACTGCGGCGGGCGCTCGCTCGAGATAAACGGTATGCCCGAGCACGTGCATATCCTTGCCAGGCTGCAACCGAGACCTGCTTTTCCAGATTTCATGCGTGAGCTGAAGGCCGGTTCATCCCGGTGGGTACGCCGATCGTTTGACCCAAAGTTCGCGTGGCAGCGTAGGTACGGAGCTTTCACCGTCAGCGAATCGGTGTCGGAGATTGTAAGGCGCTACATCAGGAACCAAAAGACCCATCATAACGAGCACACTTTCGAGGACGAGTACAAGATTTTGCTGACGAAACATGGCATTGAGTTTGACGAGCGTTACCTATGGATCTGATAGTTACACTCACCCGCCCGGTTCATCGTGACTTGTATGTTACGCGTGTTCCACACGCTTCGGAAGCGCTGCGTCCTGTACCTACAGGTTACGCTTCGCTGCATGTAGCTATTGTAATCGGCGTGTGCTACGCACACTTTGAATTTTGGATCATTATGAACATCGAACAACTTCGCAAATTCTGCCTAGCGTTCCCCGGTGCGACCGAGGACATTAAGTGGGGAAACGATCTGTGTTTCTCCGTGGGGGCGAAGATGTTTTGCGTAACAAGTGCCGACGCGAGCGATAGCGGCATCTCGCTAAAATGTACGCCTGAGAAGTTTGCCGAGCTCATCGAACGCGAGGGCATCGATCCCGCGGCGTATGTCGCTCGCTATAAATGGGTCAATATCGCGGACCTTGATGCGGTCACACCCGCCGAGTTAAAAGCGCTGATCGAGAAGTCATACCAACTTGTTTTTGATAGACTACCCCCCAAGATCAAGAAGACGATCGCTTAATGACGTTCCAAGTTTCAAGTTCCAGGTTCCAAGTTGAAAAACCTCACAGTCTACTTGGAACCTGGAACTCCAAAACCGATGATAATCGCAATCGACGGTCCAAGCGGGGCGGGGAAATCCACACTTGGCAAAATGCTGGCTAAAAAGCTGGGTCTGCTCTATCTCGACACCGGCGCAATGTATCGGGGCGTCGCTCTGGCCGTTATAAATGCCGGTGTTCCGTATCGTGATGTCGACCGGATCGCCCTCATTGCCGAGGATTCGAGGATAGAGCTTGTGGGCGAGCCGGACGCGATGAAGGTGATGCTGGACGGTCGTGATGTTTCGGTCGAGATACGCACCCTAGAAGCCGCCCAGGCGGCATCCGTAGTATCGACAATTTCAGAGGTACGGCGGATCATGGTCGAGCACCAGCGCGCGATCGGCAAATCGGCCCCCCACGGTTGCGTGCTCGAGGGGCGCGATATAGGCAGCGTCGTATTTCCGAAAGCCGACATAAAATTCTTTCTCACAGCCACACCCGAAGCCCGCGCCCGTCGCCGGCACACCGAAGACCAGTCGAAAGGCCGTCTCGCCACCTACGAACAAACCCTTGCCGAAATAAACGAGCGCGACGAACGCGACGTTTCCCGCGAGGACAGCCCGTTAACCATCGCCCCGGATGCCATCGTCATCGACACCAGCGAGCTCGACCTGACCGAAGTTTTCGAACAAATGCTCGACGCCGTGCGTGACAAGCAGAATGCGTCTGCTTAGATTCACGTTCGAACGCGAGGGCTATGTGCTGGTGGTCATCCACTATGTGCCTTTCTTTCTCGCAATAATTTCCTGGCTGATCCTCTTTTGGTTTTGAGCTTGCGGGATCTCGCCCGCTTCACTCCACAATCGCTAATCCTGCCACCTTCTACCGGTCGGCGAGTCGATGCCCAGAATGCTATTGACGGTCGGCTTTCTATCAGGCTCGCAACCTTGCAATTGAAAAAACGTAGGTATATAGTGCGTTTACCCGGGTGAGCATGTTTTTCGCCTTTGCAATCTTGAATCCGGCCGGATAAACCCCTCGAATTAGTTCCAGGAGAAAATACAATGAGAAAGCTCTTGCTCGCACTTGCGTGCGCCGCGATCTTTACGATCGGTGTTCTTTATCTAAACTCATCGCAGGCACAGAGCCGTTTTGAGGCGCCCTCGGCACAGGATCTCGAACTTGCCGCGACCATCGGCCGCGTTACCAACCGCTCACCCGAGGGATTGATCGAAAAAACGCAGCCGGACGGCGGCCTCATGGTTGATTTCCAAGAGCGTTTTCAGAACGTCATCGTGGCCAAGGCGGGCGCGGACGGGGATTATGCGACAGCTTGTGTGACCAGCCTGAGTGAGGCCAATGCGTTCTTCGGCAAGAACCTTGAGACCGGCGAGATCTATCGGAGTTCCGCGATCGCACCGCAGATCGAACGGAAACGAAACTCCGCCGAGCATCGAATGTCGAGGGGCGAGCTTGAATTTTATACCAAATTGATCGAAGACGCCCGCCAACGCAGGCTCGAGAACCCAAATCTCGCGACGCTTGCCATTATTAACAACGACGGGGCCGGCGAGGGCTTTAACGACCCGGCGCCGCGTACGCCCGAAGGGGGCAATACCGGCACCACGCTCGGTCAGCAAAGGCTGAATCTTTTTGATTTTGCCGGGCAGATCTGGGGCGCCTATCTGGACAGCAGCGTTACGACGAGCATTCGGTCACAATTTAACCCGCAGACGTGCACACAGACATCGGCAACTCTCGGCTCTGCTGGTACCCTCTCCGGGCACCGGAACTTTGCCAACGCACAATTTGCGGACACGCTCTACCACGGTGCACTGGCTAACAAGGTTGCCGGGACCGATCTGAGCACAAATCCTGAGATCACGGCGACATTTAACAGTAATATTGATAACGGATGCTTTGGCGGAACGGCGCGTTGGTACTATGGTTTCGACGCCGCAGGACCCGGGAATGCCGAAGATCTGCTGCTTACTGTCTTGCACGAATTGGGTCACGGCTTAGGGTTTTCGAGCTTTGTGGATTCAGAGACCGGGGCCCTGGCCCTCGGCGTACCCGATATTTACACGAGGTTCATGTTCGACCGCACGACCGGGTTGTATTGGCACCAGATGACCGACGCTCAGCGGCAGGCCTCGGCGGTGAATAATGGCAACGTCTTATGGGATGGGGGCAATGTCAGGGTCGGCTCGGGCTTTCTGACCGTTGGTCGTGAGGCGGCCACGGGCCGCGTTCAGCTTTATACGCCCTCAACACTCGAGCCGGGCTCGTCAGTATCGCATTACTCCACGACTACCGTGCCTAACCTATTAATGGAGCCGTTTTCCGCGCCCAACATCGCACTCGACCTTGACCTGACACGGCAGCAAATGCGTGACATTGGCTGGTTCGCGGATTCGGCCGCCGACCTTGTACCCGACACGATCGCAAACGTCCAACCGAGTGGATCGACCCTGACGCCGGGTGCAAACTCAACGGTAACATGGACAAATGCGGGCGGATTTACGCGGAATGTCTCGATAGATCTCTCGCTCGACGGCGGCGCGACCTTTCCAACGACGATCGCATCAAATATCCCCAACACCGGCTCACGTGCGTTCACCATTCCGAATGTGAACACGTCGCAGGGAAGGATCAGGGTGCGCGAACATGATTTCGTTAACCCCGGCGGCATGTCTGTCGCGAACCTAACGATAGGAACCGGCGGCCCGACCCCGACCCCGACACCACTTCCGGGCGTTACGATGACGATCTCTTATTCGGGCGCTCCTGTGGCGATACCTGATAATTCCGCAGCGGGGACCAATTTGATCATTCCGGTCAGCGGAGTGGGCGTCATTACCGATCTCGATTTCCGATTTGGCGGCACCGCTTCGAGTGCGGATCCGGCGGCCAACACCGTCGGCGTCAGCCATTCGTGGATCGGTGATCTCGTTTTTAGGTTAACGTCACCGGCCGGTACGACGGTGACCTTCTATGACCGTCCGGGCGTGCCCGCGAGCGGCAGCGGATGCAGCGGCAACAACCTCTTCAACCTGACGCTCAATGATGACG